>DSBH01000041.1 GCA_011056825.1 Deltaproteobacteria bacterium
CGCGGCCATGGACATTCTAAAACCGCTCCTGGCCCGGACGGATATCAAGCCGAAAGGCACGTTCGCCATCGCCACCGTGAAAGGGGATATACACGATATCGGGAAGAATATAGTCTCCATTCTCATCAAGGGAGCGGGATACGAGGTAGTCGATCTGGGCATCGACGTGCCCACGGAAAAAATAGTGGACTATGTCCGTGAACACAAGCCCGCGTTTCTCGGACTTTCAGCGCTATTGACCACAACCATGCTCGTCATGGGCGATATTGTGAAGGCGCTCGGCGACGCGGGCATTCGCGACCAGGTCAGGATTTTTGTGGGAGGCGCGGCCGTGTCAAAGGATTTCGCGGAGGAAATCGGCGCGGACGCGTATTGTTCAGACGGTTTTGAAGCGGTGAAAATACTTGAATCGATGAGCGCAGCCTGAGGGAAGGCCGCGCGGAAGCAAGACGCCGTTCATGAGAGGTTGCCGACCTGAACGGAGAAGGGAGATGTAATGTCTGGAATCGCGGGTATGATCGGGGAAGACATGTCGCTGGTCGACCGCCTGTTGAAGGCGATCAGTCACCGCGGCACCCGTGACGTCTGGAAATACGACGAAAAGGAGATTCACCTGGGCGTTCACGAACTTGACGCGGGCGGCACGAATCCTCCGTGGTGCCACAGCGCAAGGCGGGGGCAAACCGTCGTCGTCCTGGACGGCAGGATTTACAATGAAGACATGCGTCATCTGTCCGATGCGGAAGCCGTCTTGGCATTGTACGAACGGTTCGGACACAAATTCGCCGGGCATATCGACGGTGATTTCGCCTGCGCGGTCGCCGATGGAAACTCGGTGATACTCGCCCGGGACGAAGCGGGTATCAAGCCGCTTTACTACGGGCATGACAGGGAGGGGAACGTCTGCTTCGCCTCCGAGGCCAAGGCCTTCGCGGGCTTGTCCGGGGACGTGCGGGAGTTTCCGCCGGGATACGTCTACTCAAGAGAAAGGGGATTCCGCCGGTTTGCTTCGGAGGCGGTGAATACCCCCGAGTGCGAATCATACGACCAGGCGAAAACGGTCGTACGAACGCTGCTTGAGAAGGCGGTCGAAAAGCGCATGCAAGACGGCGCGGTAACGGGCGTTCTGCTCAGCGGCGGTCTCGACAGCAGTATCATTACCGCGATAGCCGCGCGGATAGACCCGGACATCGAGTGCTACACCGTCAGCATGGAAGGCGCCGCCGATCTGCCGCTCGCCCGCGACGTGGCGGAATTCCTCAAGTTGAAACACCATGTGTACCTGTTCGATGAGGAGGAGATCACCGGCGTGCTTCGGGAAGCGATCCGCTGCCAGGAGATGTTCGAAGAAAGCTGTATTCACGGCGCCATAGCGAATTTTCTGGCGGGACGGTTTATTCAGGGCAAGGCGGCATGCGTGCTTTCCGGCGAGGGCGCCGACGAATATTTCGCCGGTTACGACGGGCAATACCGGGCAGCCGAAAATCCCGAGGAACGGGCGGCTATCGTGAACAGCCTCGTCAGCGTGGCTCATAACACGGCGTTACAGCGGTTGGATCGTCTCAACGCGGCCAACGGCTACGAGAGTCGGATGCCCTTTCTCGACACGGCCGTGATGGATTTCGCCCTGAAAATACCCCTGGAATACAAAATTCATGGCCCGGACGAGGTGGGAAAATGGATTCTCCGGGAGGCTTTCAGCGACATTCTTCCCGATCATCTCATCTATCAGACGAAGCGGTTTTTCTCGCAGGGGTCAGGCGTGTCGTCGGTGATGCGCCGCATGGCGGAACAGAACGTCAGTGAAGCCGAACGGGAAGCCTTCAACCGGCAACCGGGGAACCCGCTCCTTTCATCGGTGGAGGAGCTGTATTATTACCGGATTTTCAAGGAAACCTATTCGCATCCCTGTTTCGACCGCCTGGTCGGCCGATGGGATCCCCTCAGGCCCGCCTTTTTCACATCCTGGGAGAAGCCGGTCTATGAATAAGAATCAGGCGGCCGCTCCGGGAATATTCAAAACTCCGGGCCCGCCTGATTCTCAGGGGTTCTGGTCGTATTCCCGTTCGACGGTTTCCAGCGCTTCCTGTTTCCTGGTCCATTCGTCGTAGAGAGATTCGAGGTTTGCGGCCAGTTCGGCGTGTTCCTTCTGCAACGACTGAATAAGCCGTTCATCGGAAAAGGTTTCCCGGTCGGCGAAGGCCGCCTCAATTTCCGTTTTCCGTGATTCACCGTCCTGAATGGCATGTTCAACGGCGGTGATGGATTCCCGAAGGGGTTTGATTTTCCGGTAGCGTTTCTGCCTCAGCCGGGCCTCACGGCGTTTACGGTCACGGTCCGCCGTTGCCGCCGTTTCCGGCGGTTGCACTGTTTGTGTGTTTTCTTCCGCTTCCCGCAGCCGGTGCAACCGTTCCAGGTAATCCTCCAGAGAACCGGGATACTCGTCGATGCGTCCCCGTCCCACGGCAACGACGCGGTTCACCAGGGGAGCGAGAAAATCACGATCGTGGGACACGATGAACAAGGTTCCCGGGTAGTCGAGCAGACGCCGTTGCAGAACAGTCTTTGACCGCGCATCCAGATGGTTCGTCGGCTCGTCAAGGATGAGGAAGTTCGCCGGTTCGAGCAGCATTTTCGCCAGGGCCAGGCGGCTTTTTTCTCCGCCGGAAAGCACCGAAACGGGTTTGAAGACATCGTCGCCGGAAAAAAGAAACGACCCGAGCAGGGTTCGCAACGCGCCGGAAGAATGTTCGGGAGCAAGCCCGGACAGTGTTTCCAGGACCGTTTTGTCGGGATGGAGGGCATCGGCCATGTTCTGGCTGTAGTAGGCCGGGTGGACATTATGTCCCGGCAGGCGTTCGCCCCGGTTGAATGGTTCGATCCCGGCGATGATGCGCGCCAGCGTCGATTTTCCCGAACCGTTGACGCCGATGCAGGCGATCCGGTCTTCCCGGTTGACCACCAGAGACAGGCTGCCGAACACGGTTACGTCGCCGTAGGATTTGACCAGGTCTGTCAGTTCCATGATTATTCGTCCCGCCCGCGGTGGATCGGGGAAGGAAAAGGCGATGTCCCGCTGTTCGACCTCGTACTGGATATGCTGTAATTTCTCGAGCATTTTCAGGCGACTCTGGACCTGGCTCGCCTTAGTGTTTTTATAGCAGAATCGTTCCACGAAGCGGTTCGTGCGCTCGATCAGTTTCTGCTGGTTTTCGCGGGAGGCTTCGGTTATTTTCCGGCGAGTTTCTCTCTGGAGCAGGTAGGACGAATAATTTCCACTATACGCGGTTATGCCGCCCCGGGCTACCTCAAGGACCTGGTTAACCAGGTTGTCAAGAAAGCGGCTGTCATGAGAAACGATGAGCAGCGCTCCGCGATACGACCGGAGGTACTCTTCAATCCATTCCAGGGATTCCAGGTCGAGATGGTTCGTCGGCTCGTCCAGCAGGAGTACCGACGGTTCCGTCAACAGCAGTTTCGCCATTTCGATGCGCATGTGCCATCCGCCGCTGAATTCTTCCGTTTTCCGGTGAAGATCACTTTCAGTGAACCCCAGTCCGAAAAGAATTTCTTTTATTTTTGATGCCTTCCGGTATCCTTCGCGGTGTTCCATGTCGTGTTGTGCCCGTCCCAGTTCGACTACCAGGGCCGTCAGGGCCGGCGACGAAGGGCCTTCCGCAGCCGTTATCTGCCGTATTTGGTTCGTCAGGTCCGCGATCTCGTTCTCGAGGCGGAGAATGTCTTCGAAAGCGGTCCAGGTTTCTTCAAGGAGGGTCAGGCCCCGGTGATACACCCCGTCCTGCGGGAGATATCCGACCGTGACTGTCCGGGCGCTGCTTACCGATCCCGAATCCGGTTCCACCGACCCCGCGATGATTTTAAGCAGCGTGGACTTGCCGGCGCCGTTGGCGCCAAGCAAGGCGACGCGGGAGTCTTCATTAATCCGGAAGGAAAATCGTTCAAAGAGAAGCTTTTCCCCGTACCGCTTGGAAAGATTGGAAAGTGTTATCATGGCGCACTGATTACCCGTCCCGTTGTTCCGGGGGGAGCGCCGAGGCGATTACATGCCTCGCCTGGTCCATCAGCCGGGGGAGGGAGGCATCATTGTACCCGGCGATATTCATCGGCGGATGAATAATCATGGTTGCCCGACCGGGAAAGAGGTCAATCGTTTTATTCGGCAAAATATCCTTTGTTCCTATGATCGTCACGGGCAACAGGGGCAAGTCCATGTCGACGGCCATTTTGAATGCGCCTTTCTTGAAAGGGCGCAGCCTGCCATCTGAACTGCGCGATCCTTCGGGGAAAAAGAGCACCGAGGTACCGTCCCTGATCCTTTCTTTCGCCGCGTTGATTGAGGCCAGGGCCTTCTCATGGTTGGACCGGTCGATAAATATATGGCCGATTCGGTCGCAGGCCGCACCCAGAGCCGGAATTTTCCTGAGCTCCTGCTTCAGGACCCAGCGAAAGTCAATATCGAGCCAGCCGTAAAGGACGAAAATATCATACTGGCTCTGGTGATTACAGACGATTACGTAAGACTGACGGGGATCAACATTCTCTCTCCCCGTGACCGCAACGGACATGGGAGTCAGGCGGCCGTTCATGCGGGCCCAGGTGCGGCCGCATATGCGGCTTGTCGCCCTCGGGCCTGCAAGCGGAACGAGGAGAAGCGCCACCGCGCCGAAAATCAGCGTCGAGAGAACGAGCCAGGGCCCGAAAATGAGCCACTTGTAGGGCTGGTACGCAATGCGGAGAAGTATTTGTTTCCGCTCCATCTCAGTCACACGTTCCGTCTCAGTCACGATGTCCACGAACCATAACATCGAACCGTCCCTATCTTAACTGCGATGCGGGGACGTGCCGCCGGAACGGGGCGCCCGACCTGAACGGGAGAACGTCTTCACGGTGCCCGGCAGAATGTTGATCAGGCGATTCCCATCTTGTTCCGTATGCTGTTGATGCGTTCCCCGGCCTCCGCCACCATGCGGTCGAGCAGATCGGCGCAGGTGGGAATATCATGAATGAGACCGATAGATTGTCCCACGTACAAGGGGGCGTGGTCCACGTCGCCCGTACGCCAGGCGGCGAGATTCTTTGCACCGCCGATAAGAGGAAGAATGTCCTCCAGGCCGCCGCCCCGCTTTTCCACAGCGAGCACTTCAAGGGAGTTCGTGTTTTTCAGGGCCCGCGCCTGAAGGCCGATGGACTTGCAAATCAGGGTTGTTTCGTGTTCCTGGCGGCGGACAAGTTCCTGTTTGATATTGTCGTGAACATCGCATTCCCGCGTGGCGATGAAACGGCTCGCCATCATGACGCCCTCGGCGCCGAGCATGAGCGCTGCCGCTATCGACCTGCCGTCGGCGATCCCCCCCGCGGTGACCACCGGCAGGGAGACTGATTCGACAATTCGCGGTGTGAGAAGCATCGTCGTCACGTCGTCGTTCAACGGATGGCCGCCTTCTTCGATACCGGCGGCGTAAATGCCGTCATATCCCACTTCCTGGGCGTGCAGCGCGTGCCTGACGGAACCGACTTTGTGAAACATCTTGACGCCGGCCTTTTTCAGCATTTCGATATATTCCATTCCACAGGCCCTGTCGATGGGACTTCCCGATATTTCAACGCCCGCCACTCGCTCCTCGGCGCAGACCCGGAGCCACATCTTGTGACTGTCCGGCCCGATCCGCACTGAAGGCAGGATGGTGACGCTCACCATGAACGGTTTATCGGTAAGCTTTCTCGTTTCCCGAATGGCGTTCCTGAAATCTTCCTCTTTTTCCCATATGGCGGCCGTTATGCTGCCGATGCCGCCGGCATTGCATATCGCCGCGCAGAGCGGCGGTTTGCAGAGCCACATCATGGCGCCGCAGATAATGGGATGTTTGACGTCGAACATGTCCGTGATAGCGGTTTTGATCATTGCGTACTCCTTCTCCCGTGTCGTGTGCGTATCAGTCTTGACGCGAATTGTTGTTATGTTATTCCAGCGGCGGTCGGTTGCTGTCCCAGGGTTTTACCTTTTCAAAAGCACGGGCGGCCTGAAGCACGAGATCATCCCGCTGTCTAGGGGCGACGATCTGGAGCCCCGCCGGCATGCCGTTTTTTGTTAATCCGACGGGAACTGACACTGCCGGATGTCCCGAAAAATTGAAAGGATATGAAAAGGCGGTAACGTCAAGAACATCAACGGGTTTGCCGTCGATTTTCGAAGGCGGCGGCCCTTCAGCCGCGAAAGCCTCTGTGGGCATGGACGGCGTCAGCAGCAGGTCGTAACGGTCGAACAGGTGCCAGAGCCAGCGGTTCTGTTCAGTTCGTACCTTCTGGGCTTCCACGAGGTCGGCCGCCGTTGATTGCTTTACCGCTTCCAGTGAGGCCGCCAGGGTCCGGTTGATTTCGGACCGGTACCGGTCCAGGTGTTCATGCAGGTTGCCGTAAATATCAAGGCCGAAAAGCCGGTTCCATGCATCTCCGACGGCTGGCATGGGATCGTCAAACAGTTCAACGTGGTGCCCCATGTCTTCAAAGGTTCTGACGGCGTTTTCAACGAGAGACGCCACGTCGGACTGGACCGTGGCGTGGCCCAGCGTGGGGCTGAAAGCGATTTTCAACCCTGCGGGAAGTCGCTCAAGTCCGGCCAGGTATGAGAAGCCGGGGTGTGGTAATGAGGCGGGGTCGGCCGGATGATAACCGACGACGCAGTCCAGGTACAATGCCGCGTCGGCGACGGTTCGCGCCAGAGGTCCCAGTACCGAGATCTGGTTGATGTGCAGGATGGGCATGGGGCCGACGGGAATTCTGCCCGGCGATGTCTTCAGACCGAAACATCCCGAATAGGATGCGGGAATGCGGATGGATCCCCCTCCGTCGGAACCGGTGGCAAGCGAGACCATGCCGGCTGAGACGACTGCCGCCGATCCCCCGCTTGAACCTCCCGGCGTTCGTTCCAGATTCCAGGGGTTGCGGGTGACGCCGAAGAGGCGGTTTTTCGTGAATCCCGTAAATCCGAATTCGGGCGTGTTGGTTTTCCCCACGACAATCGCTCCGGCCCGTCTCAGTCGCTCCACCTGGACGGAGTCTCGCTCCGCAACGTTGTCCCTGAAAGGAACCGATCCGAAGGTGGTGGTCATGCCCTCGACGTCTTCCAGGTCCTTGACGGCGACGGGAAGGCCGGCCAGCGGTCCCGGCTCGATGCCCTCGTTCATGCTCTGCGTGAGAATATCAGCTTCCGCCAGCGCGCGTTCGGGATAAAGCGATACGAACGCGTTGAGTTTGGGGTTGATTGCGTCGATCTGTCGAAGGGTTTCCTCCATGAGTTCTCTCGGCGATACCTGTTTCGATCGAATCAGGCGTAACAATGTTCCAGCTGAGGCGTAACGGATCGATTCCATGACAAAGAAGACCTCCTTTCGCGCGGCGGAAACATGGTGGCGATGGTCGCAAGCGTAGTAAAAAATGGTGAGCCGGTCAAGCAGGGAAATAGCCGAAATGCGGTTCCTTCATTCCTTGCCGGTGCCATTCATGAAGGGCCGGTAGTCGCCGTTCCTGAGGGCTTTCACCAGCGCCGCCCCGTTCTTCAGAGGAGCGGGGAAAACGGTGTATGCCCGTCCAACCGTTGCGAGACCGTGGGCGTCGGAACCACCCACCGCTCCGATTCCCATGGCACGGGCCGCTTCCATGGCTTTCCGGTTGCCCTCCTGCGATACGCTGCCGTTGGCCCCTTCCAGCGCGTAGAGACCTTCCAGCGCGAGTACGCGGTCTCCAAGACTGCCGCCGAGCATATCGCGCTGGTACGGATGTGCGGGAATCGCGACCCCGCCACGTTTGTGGACCCATGTTATAACCTTCTGTATGGGGAGTCCCGGCGTCATGTCGCTTCTATCAAGCGGCACACCGAAAACCAGCAGGTGCCCCTCGGCCGCGCGGTACTCCATTCCGCGGAATATGGGAAACCCTGTTGCACGTGAAACATCATCACAGGGAGCGCTCAGGGCGTGGGAATGGTGCTCCGTAACGCAGACGGCGTCCAGCCCCGCCTCACGGGCGCGATCCACCAGGGCTTCCGGCTCGATATCGGAATCGCCTCCCAGAACGGTATGAATGTGAAGATCGATGAGGAACATGATATGATTTCTGTCCGGGCGGCAACATCCGCCTCAAGGCCCGCCGGGACCATAGCGTCGGTAATTGCTGTCTGTCAAGTGAAATGCGGCGCTCAATCAGCACAGTCGGACTTTGTTGCGTCCCTCTGCTTTGCTCAGGTACATTGCTTCATCGGCCCGGCGTATCAGTTCGGTAATGTCCGTGTCGGCCGGCTGCAACTCCGTGACGCCGATACTCACCGTTACGTGAAAACGCGCGTTTTCAGTTTCCACTTCCGTGGCGGCGATGCGTTCCCGCAGGCGGTCGGCGACGACGACGGCTCCTGCCGCGTCGGTCCGGGGAAGTATAAGGATGAACTCTTCGCCGCCGAGTCTTCCGATAATGTCGGATTCTCGCAACTCGTCCCGGCAGGCGTCGGCCACCCTGCAGAGAGCGACGTCGCCCGACGCGTGGCCGTATGAGTCGTTGACGTCCTTGAAGCGGTCGAGATCGAGCACGCAGAGCGCCAGGGACGACCCGTAACGTTTGGCCTGTTTGATTTCCCGCTCGAGCAACTGTTCGTAGAACCTGCGGTTGTACAAACCGGTCAATGGATCGGTACTGGCCTGGCGCCGCAGTTCCTCTTCAAGTTTCGATCGCTGGTCTATTTCGCGGCGGAGTTCTTCATTGGCCAGTTTGGTTTGGTGGAGCGCGGTAAATTCTTTCCGCCAGGTTGTATGCAGGCGATAGGCGGCCATGAAACCGACAATCGTCGGCAGGAACAGGGCAACAATAAGGCCGGCGACGTCCCGGTTGTTTGCCGGCGTGGCAAGTGCCACGGCGATCGTTGTGCCGATAATGCCGTACAGCGCGGCGAAGGCGGCAAAAATCAGACGGTTCGGTATAAAAACGAACAGTGAAATCAGGATCACCATGGTGACCATTATGATATAGGGGATCGCCACCCGCGGATACAGGAAATAGAGCTCGAAGAAACAGGTAAAACCATAGATTAAGAGTACCGTGACCGTATGACCGGCAACGGCCTGTTGAGGTCGCCTGCCGAGAACAAAAGCAAACACGAGCAGGGGAACGATAACTATCGCCCTGCTGAGAAAGGCCCGCAGGAATTCCTCTGAACATCCAAGAATTAAGTAATCATTGAAACAAAAAAGAAGGAGCAGAAGGGCCCATACAAAGACGGCGACACGAAGCTCGCGGGCGGATCGGATCATGATCCGCTTACGGTACGTGCTTTCCGTGACGGGATCTTTGAATTCAGCCTTCCACGGTGAAATCGCGAATTGTTCCGATGAGGTCGAATCTGTCACCGTTCACCTGGTTCGATGAATATATATTGTTATGCCGTGGGTCTACCGGTGATTTGTGGAAATTCCCGTGGCGGTGCGACCTGTCTGAAAAAATATTCGCGCGGTTTCGGCAATTGTGAAGAACAATAGACTCACAGCCTGTCGGGAGTAAAACGCATGTAATATTTCAACACCGGTCCCTCCATCTTCACCCTGGTGTCATTCGCACGGAACGGTGTTCCTGTCAACTCGAAAAATTGACAGGTTTCAAAGGTTTTCTTATACTCTGATGAATACTGAAGCTGGAACCGGAATAAAAACCGATTATGAACAAGGGGGGCTTTTTTATGAACATGACTTTTGACCTGACGGGGAAAGTGGCAATCGTGACAGGAGGAAGTCGCGGCATCGGCAGGGCGATCGCCCTCGGGTTTGCCGAGGCGGGCGCTTCGGTGATCATTGCCGGCAGATCGGCGGAACAACTTGAAGTGGTAGCTGAGGAGATACGGCAAAAAGGAGGTTCCGTGCTTCCGCGGGTAACGGACCTCATGGTGCCGGACGAGATCGAAAGATTGGTGCGCGACGGGGCGGAAGCATTCGGGCGGATTGATATTCTGGTGAACAACGCGGCTCGGAGCTTTTTAAGAAGTCTGCTTGACCTTCGGGAAGACGGGTGGGACAAGATATTCAATACCAACGTCAAGGCCGTGTGGCTGTTAAGCAGGGCCGTCGCCCGGCTGATGATCGAGCAACAGGGTGGCCGGATCATCAATATCACGACGGTGGGAGCCGAGAAGGCGGAACCGGGCATGGCCGCCTACGACAGCAGCAAGGCGGCGCTGAAAATGCTGACCCGCTGCATGGCCCGTGAGTGGGCGCCCTTCGGTATCCAGGTAAACGCCGTGGGGCCCGGTATGACCCGGACATCCTTCAGCGAGCCCATCTGGTCAAATCCCGAGATCGCGAAACACGTCACAGCCCTGCTGCCTATGGGGCGTCTTGCCGAACCGGAAGAAATCGTTCCCGCCGTTCTCTTCCTTGCCTCCGACGGGGCGAGCTACATGACGGGGCATACGATCTACGTCGACGGTGGCGCGCTTACGACCTGAAAGCCGGGCGACAAAGCTTTTTCCGGCGGAATATTTGATTTTTAACGGACAATGATTATTTTGCGTAAGGTTGCGCCGTCGGTTCCGGATGAACGCCGGTGACCGTTCGTGCGGCGCGGCCAAACGATTAATCAGGATGAACGAATGACATGGCGCAGGATTTGTATTCCATACTCGGGCTGACACGGGACGCTTCCGAGGCGGACATAAAAAAGGCGTACCGGAAACTGGCCCGTAAGTATCATCCCGATGTGAATCCGGGGAACACAGACGCGGAGCAAAAATTCAAGGATATTTCAAGGGCTTATGAATTTCTTGGAAATCCCGAGAAACGGAAGCTCTACGATGAATTCGGCGACGAAAGCCTGCAGGCGGGGTTTGACGCGGACAGAACCCGCCAGTACCGGAGCTGGCAGTCCGCCGCCGACGCGGGAGGCGGATTTGGTGGGGAAGGCTCCAGTGGAGCGGAGTTCGGCCGCTTTCACAGTTACGAGGACATATTCGGCGATCTGTTTGGATTCGACGCCGCCGGACGGTCCGCGGCGGGGCGGTCGAAAAGGGAACGGGGACAGGATGTGGAATATGCCCTGTCAATTGATTTTCTGTCAGCGCTCAAAGGTATGAAAACAGACATATCGCTCCGGCGAGTCCGCGAGTGCGAGAAATGCGGGGGCACCGGGACCGAACCCGGCTCCACGCTTATTCCCTGCAACGTGTGCGGCGGTTCGGGGCGTATCAAGGTCGCCGAGGGTCCCATGCATTTTACGCAGGTTTGCCCGCGGTGCGGCGGACAGGGCCGCGTGGGAACGGCCTGTTCCGCTTGCGGAGGAAGCGGGCAAACAGAAGGTACTGAAAAGATTCGAGTAACCATTCCGCCGGGTGTCGATGAAGGATCACGAATCCGCGTTGCCGGCAAGGGCGGCGCCGGCCGGGCGGGAGGGCCGTCCGGTGATCTCTACCTTGTTGTCCACGTGAAGCCCCATACCTTTTTGTCCCGTAAGGGGTCCGACCTTTACATGGACGTTCCCGTTTCGGTCGGGGAAGCCGTAGGGGGCGGATCGATTACGATTCCCACGGTGGACGGTGATATCAGCGTGAAAATTCCTCCGGGAAGCCAGAACGGCAAGTTGTTGCGGGTGAAGGGAAAGGGCGTGGTGAATCCCAGGACCAAAACCCGGGGAGACCTGTTTGTCCGCCTGGCGGTCAGGCTTCCGGAAGGAGGAGACGAGGAGATGCGGTCGGCGGCCCGGGTTCTGGACAGGTATTACCAGGGCGATATACGAAAAAATGTAAGGCTGTAAATCATGACCAAAGAATACTGGACAGTGTCGGAAGTCGTCGAGATTTTTCAAATACCGCGCACGTTCCTGACGATCCTCGAAGAAGAGGACATCATATGTTCCCTGTGTCGTGAAGAAGATAACGAACGCATCTATTGCCGGGAAGAGATGGAAATGTTGCGCATCGCGAAAATGCTCACCGAGGAATTCGACGTGAATCTGCCCGGCGTCGATATCATTCTTCACATGCGCCGCCAGTTGATGGATATGAGAAAACAGTTCGACGAGATTCTGCTCGACCTTTCGGAGAAACTTCGGACCCGGCTTTAGCGGCCGCCGGGTTGCCGCGAATATCCATCATTCGAAAAATACCCTGTCTTTACCCAGGGTTTTGGCGCGGTACATGTTTGCGTCGGCCCGTTTGATCAGGCTTGCCAGTGTCTCACCGAAGACCATCTGAGCGACGCCGATACTTACCGTAACCTGCACGACATCGCCGTCGCGCGGGAAAAAACGTTCCCCCCTGAATTCGCTCCGGATTCGATCCGCAATCAGCAACGCTGCCGGGCCGTCTGTTTCCGGAAGCATGGCCGTAAACTCCTCTCCGCCGAAGCGGTAGGCGGAGTCTGTTTTCCGCAGGCACCGCGTGGCGACTTTCGCGAGGCGGACCAGCACTTCGTCGCCCTCGAGGTGGCCGTACGCGTCGTTGAATTGCTTGAAATCGTCGATATCGAAAAAAAGAATGGAAAGATTGTGATGATAACGGTTTGCCCGGTCCATTTCACTTCGAAGCTGATGATAAAAATGGCGACTGTTGAAAAGCTTCGTCAGCCCGTCCGTGATGCTGAGCCGCCGGTATCTTTTTTCGCTGGCCTTCAGTGCCTCTTCGGCTGCAATTCTCGCCGTTATGTCTTCCAGCGTTTCCAGTGCCCCCAGCTGTGTTCCTCGGTCGTCTCTCAAGACCGCGGCGGTAAAACGAAGCCATTTCCCCCGTTCCCCCAGGGCGGGGAAAAAATCCGTACCTTCGTAGGCTTCATCGATTAATTTTGACTTCACGAACTTGTCCTTGTACCAGACTGATAGATTCTCGACCTCTCCGTCCACGAGAATATCGGCCATGCAGGGGCGGCTGTGATCGTAGAAGGCTTTCCACTGATCCTGCGTTCCCTTCACATCCGACGCCCTGATATGGCTCAGTTCCTCAAGAGCCCTGTTCCAGTAGATGATCCGGTGATCAGTTCCGATGACAAACGTGGGAATGGGCGATCCGTGCAGAATGGAGATCAGGAGCGCTTCGCTTTTTTTCAGTGCTTCTTCCGCGTGTATGCGATCGGTTATGTCTTCCAGGGTTTCGACAGCGCCGAAAATATCGCCGTCAGGTCCCTTTAAGAGGGCGGCCGTGCAACGCATCCAGGTTCCTTCATCACCCAGGGCGGGGAAAAAATCAATCGTTTCACGGGCACCGTTTTCGTGCGAAGCGGGCAACTTTTTTGTCCCGGAAGGATAGAACGAGACCATTTCATCGTCCGATGCACCGCTTACGAGCAAATCCGCCAGGCAGGGTCTCTTTTTGTGATAAAATGGTTTCCAGAGAGGAATTTCCCCGGTCAGGACCTGCCGGGAAGTAATGCCCGTGAGCCGTTCCATGGCCCGGTTCCAGTAGACGATTCGGTGGTTCTTGTCGATCACGAAGGTGGGAATGGACGTCCCTTCCGTGATCACGGCGAGCAGCCGGTCGCTTGACCGCCTTCCTCCGAAGCGGTTCCGCCGCTCGGCGGAGCGGGCGTCTCCGTTTATATTTTCTCCTCCGCCGCGCGTACCCTTCGATTGTGCCATGACATTCCTCCGTATTCGCGGGGTATCCGCATACGAGGTGCCCGGTCTGTCGCTTTTACAACGCCGTTTTTGCGCTTTCGGCGTTACGTTGTTTTTCTGAAGGTACGATTGCCGCGTCTCACGGAGCTGTCAAGCTGTCGGTTCCCGGACGGCTTTTTCCGTCGGCATCAATATCAATATAGCAGGAAAGCCCGGTTGGTCAATAGCAACTGTTACATGGCAACTGCCACGCGAACGGGAATAAAGCCGGGTACTTCATACGATGGGACGGAGAGGCTGCTCTTTCATAAGTATCACGAAGACGGGAAACGCGTCGCGTTCACGCCGGTGCTACACGGTGAAGACACCTTTTTCGTAAATAATCATGTGTTTCCCCGAGGCGAGGCGGGCAGTAACGGTTTTCTTTTCCGTATTGACCAGGTCCCAGTGAATGGCCGATTCGTTGAACCCGAGCGACCGCTTGCGCTCGCGGGTTAACTCGGCGGGATCGCCGGCGTAGGTGTCGGAATAGGATGCACCGAGAGCAATGTGGCAGTTGCCGTAACGTCCCCCGTAATTTTCGTCGAAGAGGGTGTCCGCCATGAACGTATCAATGGGCGAGAAGCGCCGGTCGGTCAGGGAAAATTCTCCGATCCTTCGGGCGCCGGGGTCAAGGCGAATCTGTTTTTGCAGAAAATCTTGACCCTCTTCGGCTGTTGCCGAACGGACCCGCCCTTTTTCGAATTCGAGTCTTGCCCCGCGCACGTAGTTGCCGCTCCGGAATGACGGCTGATCGGCGAAATAAACGCCACTGGTTCCACGCCAGTCCGGCGAAAGAAAGATTTCAAAACTGGGAATGTTGTGTCCCGATACGCCGATCCACTTTCTCTGTCGGCCGGGAGTAACAACGAGATCCGTTCCCGCCGATTCGATGTGAAGTGATGTGATGTCCAGACTGTTGAGGCGCCGCTTCACGGTAATCGCCTCGCGGTACACCTCGTTCCACCGGGCAAGGGGATCAGGGTTATCGATAAAACAGGCCTCGACGATCCTGCGCGTGTAACGATTCAACGACATACCAGCCTGTCGAGCAAGTTCCTTCGTGGGATAGACGCAAAGCGTCCAGCCGTACGATCCCTGTTCCTCCCGTGTTACCAGGATGTCTCGCAGTTTCTTTCGGGCAACGAGTGCTGTGCCGATTTTTCGGGAATCGACATCACGCAGGTGCGTGAGGGAATCGGGTGCGTGCAGATAGATGCTGCCGTTCAGGGATTCCATGAGCGATGATTCTCCCGGAGGCAGAAAAGAGAGCTGGCGTTTTCGGCCTTTTCCGAAGAAGTCCTGTTCCATGCGGGGCGTCGGATTCATGCGGGCGATCACGTGCATGCCTCGATCTATAAGTTTTCCATAGAGAATTTCGGCCAGCTCAAGGGCGGGACGGTCGAAACGGATTAAGACGATGTCGCCGGCCCTGAACCGCTGCGTGCGGGCCGTGAGCATGCCCCAGATGAGAACGTCGGCGTATCTGTCGAGATGATCCGCTGTAAGGTACGTGGCCATGTGTTTTTCAGCCTGAATTGTAGAATGGTTGTTACGGCGCGGGTGTTGGCCGCCTGCCGAGTCGAAACATTGTTTCGAAAAACTGTTTTTTCTCCCGGGGGAAATAAAGTGTATCGGCCCGATCGACGATCAGCATACCCTCGAGGTGATCCAGTTCGTGCTGGACCACGCGTGCCGGGAATCCCGTGTAACGTCGGTTGATCTTTCGCCCCGTTCGGTCAAAGGCCCTCACTTTTACCTCGGTCCATCGGGTGACGTCCGCGCTGATCTCGGGACATGAGAGGCATCCTTCGGTCTGCTGCTCCTCGGCGCCGCGGTACTGAGTAATGCGTGGATTGATCAGCACTTCGTAATCATTACTGTCGCGGGAGGGTGGCGTTTCGCTTCCGAAGTTTTTCGTCTTGAAAACGACGATCCGCTTGCTGATGCCGATCTGCGGCGCAGCGAGTCCCGCCGCATCGTCCCTCTCGAGAAAGGCGTCGATCAGCGTTTCCACATCACGTCGCGCTTCGTCCGTGAGAGGGATGGGCACTTCGTCGGCAACTCGTCTCAGCAACTTCGATTCTTCCTCGGTGACGCTGTTATCACGCCAGAGCGTCCACGTCGCGTGTTTTAATGTTGTCATAGTTTTCCTACCATCCCAGAGAATTGTCGCATGATACTGCATTTCTTCCAAAAAAGCTCTTAGCACGTTCGGAATGAGAATTCAACGACCCGGTCTCAAGCATTCTTGCCAGGTACAAATATATCTGCTAGAGTTCCTTTTCTTCACGGGCCGTCAATACAGTGTGAGGGAGGCGAAGGCTCATTGATTGATGAAATTATAACACATATTGCGCGCAGGCAATTCGCCCGCGCGGTTGCGTTTCGCGAAGGTGAAACGCCGAACGCGGAGGCCGGCGACGGCAGCCGCGAACGCCTGCTGTATTTGCATGTTCCGTTCTGTGAGAGTCTCTGTCCGTATTGTTCCTTCAACCGTGTCATTTTCGAGGAGACAATCTGCCGTCGGTACTTTCGTGCGTTGAGAAAAGAAATGTCAATGTACCGGGAACTGGGGCATGATTTCAGCGCGCTCTACGTGGGGGGTGGTACGCCCACGGTGCTCATGGATGAGCTGATTGAAACGCTCGAACTGGCCCGGCGGGACTTCTCCATTACCCAGATTTCCGTTGAAACAAATCCTAATCACCTGACCGATGATCGGCTCGATATGCTCGCCTCGGCGGGCGTCAACCGCCTCTCAGCGGGGGTGCAGAGTTTCGATGACGGTCTGTTGCGGGACATGGGACGGTACTCGAAGTACGGATCAGGCGACGCTATAGCTGAACGGCTGAGCAACGCGCTGGGCCGTTTCGATACGCTCAACGCGGACATGATCTTCAATTTTCCCGGCCAGACAGAGACCATGCTCGAGCGCGATCTCGACATTATTCTGGAACGGGGACTGGACCAGGTGACGTGGTACCCGCTCATGGTATCCGAGTCGACGCGGCGGGCCGTAACTCGTACTCTGGGGGAAGTGAAATTCAGCAGGGAAAAGCGTTTTTACGACATTATTCTTCGCCGCCTGCTCGGGCGCTATGACTTTTCTTCCGCGTGGTGTTTTTCGAAAAAGCGATCCATGATCGATGAATACATCGTCGAGTACAATGAATACGCGGGGCTTGGAAGCGGTTCGATCGGCTACATGCGGGGACGCGTGTACGCGAACACCTTCGATATAGAGAAATATATACGGCAGATCGAGGCGGGCGGGTTGCCCCTCATGGCCTCGCGGAAATTCGGAACAGGCGACCTGGTCATGTATGACTTTTTGATGCGCCTCTTTGGCGGCAACATCGATGTAAGGCAATTGCTTGACCATTACGGGCCGCGGGGCGGGGCTGTTCTCGCGGCGATCGCCGCACCCTTTTTCCTGGCCGGATCTCTTCGTTACCGCGACGGACAGTTCCTGCTGACCCGCCGGGGTCGGTACCACTGGGTGATCATGATGCGGGAATTTTTTACGGCCGTTAATAATTTCAGGGATTATTGCCGAGGGGAAACAGGAGAAAAGGGTGAACGTGAATGATGCCAGGCGGGATCACCTGAAGGCGCTTCCCCGCGTCGACCAGGTGCTGGTTCTCCTGGAAAGCACTGCTGAAGCGGAAGCATTGTCCCGACAGGTTCTGGTGGATGCCTGTCGCTTTGCCGTGGATGTCCTGCGAAAAAGAATTCTGGAAGCGGCGGCGGGCACGTTCGAACGGCCGACGCTGGAGACGGCACAGAATATCGCCCTTGATCGTCTTCGTGCGCTGAAAGCCCCCGGTCTGCGGCGGGTCGTCAATGCCACCGGCATTATTCTGCACACGAATCTCGGGCGGGCGCCGCTTTGTGAAGAGGCATTGCAGGCGATTATCGCTGTCAGCCGGGGGTATTCAAATCTTGAATTCAACCTGCATGAAGGAAAACGCGGACTTCGTTACGATCATGTGCGCGAACTCCTCTCGATGCTCACGGGAGCGGAAGAGTCGATCGTGGTGAATAATAATGCGGCGGCTGTCTTGCTGGTTCTCAACACCCTGTCGGCCGGCAAAGAAGCGGTCGTGTCGAGGGGCGAATTGATCGAGATCGGGGGCGAGTTTCGTATTCCCGAGGTGATGGAGAAAAGCGGCGCGCGGCTCAGAGAAGTGGGAACCACGAACCGGACCCGTATTGCCGATTACGAGGAAGCCGTCGATTCTGAGAAAACCGGTCTCATTCTGAAGGTGCACACCAGCAATTTCAGGACCATCGGGTTCACGGAAGAGGTTCCGGCGCCTGTCCTGGTTGAACTGGGCCGACGGCGCGGCGTACCGGTCATGCACGACCTGGGAAGCGGCTGTCTGGCCGACCTGGGGATCGGCGACGAACCGACGGTACAGGACGCCGTTCAATGGGGATCCGACGTGATAACGTTCAGCGGCGACAAATTGCTGGGTGGTCCCCAGGCGGGTATTATTCTCGGGCGACGGGGGGTTGTGGAGACCATCAGGAAAAACCCCCTTAACCGCGCACTGCGTATTGACAAGTTGACCCTGGCGGCCCTGGAAGCGACTCTGCGACACTATCTCCTTGCAACGAACGTGACAGAGAGGATCCCCGCACTTCGAGCCATGACGGAGTCAGTTGATTCGGTGCGGAACAGGGCGGAGAATCTCCTCGGGCGTCTTGACGAAGCTGTCGGCGACAATTTTTCGTTCATACTTATGGACGGCGCCTCGCTGTCCGGAGGCGGCGCGCTTCCAACACGGGAAATTCCGACGGTTCTTGTCGCCGTCACGGCGAGGAACCTGACGGCGCAGGCACTGGAACGAAGCCTGCGTGATTCTGATCCCCCCGTGATTGCCAGGATTGCAGATGATCAGGTGCTTCTCGATTCCAGAACCCTCCACAACAGCGATGCGGACGATATAGTGGCGGCGTTTCGCCGTGTCGCAACCGCGGGGCCGGCTTAAGCAGACCCGGTGAGAGGAATGTTTCCATGGACAGCGTCGGCGGTTTCGAAAACCGATACGTCGTGTCCGGGAAGGATCACGGCCGGCGGCTTGATGTCTTTCTCGCCGAACAAAATCCCGGAATTACCAGATCGCAGATCAAGCGGGCGGTGGCTGAAGGCATGGTGAGCATTAACACAGGCGCCGCCAAGGCGGGCACGGTACTCAGGACGGGGGACGCCATCGTGTTCAGGCGTGAACCGCCACGTCCTCTGGAAGTGGAACCGGAAAATATACCCCTTTCTGTTTTGTATGAAGA
>DSBH01000141.1 GCA_011056825.1 Deltaproteobacteria bacterium
ACATGATACCTCTCGTATTAGAAAATAAGGTGTTCATCGACGGAGAATTACAGGAAGCGGCATAGGCAATAACCGGAGGGTACGGAACTCAATCCACAACATTTGACAATATCTCGACGTTGCATACTGATGGCTCAATAAGATGAATTAATAACGTGCTCTACAGAAAACCAATCGCGGATTCAGGGGAACGGTTTTGCGGGTTTCAGGTTTTTCCTGTCGCGGCGTTATCTTCTCTGGTACACTTTCGATCATTCGGCGACGGAACGCTGTACGGGTACCGCCGGAAAGGACGAACATCGCTGTATGACTGTTTTCTCGAAGAAAAGCGCAATTCTTGTTACCTGCGCCAGGAACACGGCGAACCTGCTCGCGGGCGAAATCAGGGCGCTCGGGTTTCCCGTCGCGGCCGAGCACAATTTCGGCGTCGAGACGGCGGGTACAATGGCGGACACGATGACACTGAATCTCTTCCTTCGAACCGGCCAGCGTGTTCTGTACAGAATAGCCGAAGCGGAAGCGTCCGATCCCCGCGGTTTGTACCGTTCGATTCGCGCGCTTCCCTGGGAACAACATATCGCCCCCGGGGAATACCTGACTGTTACGTCCGTCGTGAACACGCCTTCCATTCAGGATTCACGGTTCGCGAATCTCACCGTCAAGGATGCTGTCGTCGACCGGATGTCCGAGCATTTCGGGAAACGTCCCGATTCGGGACCGGAACGTACGGGAGTCGTCGTTCACTGTTACTGGAAACACGACCGCGCCGTTATGTATTTCGACACATCGGGAGAACCGCTGTCAAGGCGGGGATACCGCCTGGTTTCCGTCGCGGCGCCCCTGCAGGAATCACTCGCGGCATCGCTCATCAAGGCCTCGTCATGGGCGAAAGGCGAACATTTCATCAATCCCATGTGCGGAAGCGGAACCTTCGCGATCGAAGCGGCGTTCATGGCCCTCGACCGGGCGCCCGGCCTTACGAGAAACAACTATGGATTCATGCATATCAGGGGATACAGGGGCGCGACGTGGCGCGAATTAAGAAACGCGGCGAACCGTCGGTCAAAAAGCACTGCCGGCGTGCGCATTATCGCCACGGATATCGACGAATCGGCCGTCGACGCGGCCCGAAAAAACGCGGCGGCCGCGGGAGTGGACAAATATATTGAATTTGCCCGCTGTTCTTTCGAAGACACTTTCATCCCCGAAGGCGCCGGTTTTGTCATGATGAATCCGGAATACGGAAAACGACTTGGAGAACAGCGCAGTCTGGAATCGACCTACCGGCATATCGGCGATTTCCTGAAACAAAAATGCCCGGGGCGACGGGCGGCTGTTTTTACGGGAAATCCCGTCCTCATGAAACATATCGGTCTTCGGACGAAGAAACGCATGATTTTTTTCAACGGTCCTATCGAGTGCCGGTTGCTTCTGTACGATCTCTACGAGGGAAGCGAAAAAAAGGACCGGCGAGGCGGACGGAACGAGCCGCTTTCCCCACGGGCAAACTCAGGGGATATTCGCCGGGCATAAAGTGCATTTTTGCCTTGCAACTTCCATTCCCCGTCTTTACACTGCTTCAAGGATGTGCGCGAAGAATCACCGTCGCGAGCATCCGGTACAAAAACATGAGGGAGAACAAGCACACCCATGACTCCGACAACCGCCCACAGGTGGAAACACTCGCTTGTGACGCCGGAAGAAGCTCTACAAACGATTGAACCGGGAATGAAAATTTTTCTCGGGACGGGGTGCGCCGAGCCCAGGACGCTTATACAGGCCATAACGGCGTCGAACGCGAGAAATCTCCGCGATCTCGACTTCATTCAACTTCTGAGCCTGGGGGACGCCCTGCCCAAGGACCAGACATCTGAACATAAATATCGCCTGAAAACCTTTTTTTCCGGATACGTGGCAAGCGACGCGATCCAGCAGGGACGGATTGACTTTATTCCCACGGCCTCCTCGCAAGTCCCCCTGCTTGTCACCGCCGGCATCATCGACGTGGATGCCGCGCTCGTTCAGATCACGCCGCCCGACAGGCGAGGATTCGTCAGCCTGGGTCTCTCCGTGGACGCGGCCCGGCGTGCCATGGAACGGGCGACACTCGTCATCGGTGAAATCAACTACGATATCCCCTATACCATGGGCGACACCTTCGCTCACATCAGCAACTTCGATCTTCTGGTCGAATCAGACCAGCCGCCCCATTATTTTCCACGCTGGCCTGTTCCCGATGTTTACAGAAAGCTTGCCGAGAACGTGGCATCCATGGTGGAAGACGGCAGTTGCATCGCCTTTTCTTTCGGCCCCGTCTTTGAAGCACTTGTCGAACCGTTGTCCCGCAAACGCGATCTCAGTGTACACTCCATCATCATGACCGACGCGCTCATGGAAGTGATCAAGAGCGGCGCCGTGACGAACAGGAACAAGCGTTTTTTCAGAAACAAGAGCGTCGTGAGTTACGCCCAGGGAACGAAGGAACTTTATCGCTGGCTCGACAGGAATCCACTCGTCGAATTCCAGGGTATTGACACGGTCATGGATCCCCGGATCATGAGTATGAACGAGAAATATACCAAGATCCTGCCCGCCCGCCGGGTCGATCTTTCGGGGATCGTGGCGCTGCAGGTGGGAAGACAGAATGTAACGCTTGATCCCGGCGAAGTTCATTCGGTGTTCATGGGCGCCGCGCTCTCGCCGGGCGGCCGCACCATATTCGCGTTGCCGAGCCGGAATTATCACAACAAGCCCAACATTATTCTTTCGGCGAAAGATTACCCGAACCAGTTTACGAACCAGGAATCGCTGGATCTCATCATCACCGAATACGGCGTGGCCTCCATGCGAGGAAGAACCCAGCGGGAACGGGCGCTCGCGCTGATAGATATCGCGCATCCTGACGACCGGTGGAACCTGGTTCAGCAGGCAAAAGCCGCCAACATTCTCTACCAGGACCAGATGTACCTCACCGAGTCAGGCCATTGTTACCCCGACGACATCGCCCACCAGCACACGTTCAAAAACGGCCTGACCGTATGGTTCCGCGCCATCAAACCCTCAGACGAGGACGACATGCGCAAACTCTTCTACCGGTTCTCCGACAAGGCCGTTTATTACCGGTATTTCGCTCCCCTGAAAGCGATGCCCCATCAGCAGATGCAGGAATACGTCAATATCGACTACATCAACATCATGTCCATCGTGGGTATCATTCTGGAAGCCGGCGCGGAACACATCATCGCGGAAGCTCGATACGCCAACCTGCAGGACAGTTCCTATGCCGACGTGGCCTTCGTGGTTGATGAAAAGTACATCGGCGTGGGAATCGCGAAATACATGCTGGACTTACTCATCAATACGGCGAAAAAACGGGGTATCAGAGGTTTCACGGCGGATGTTCTCACAGTAAACAAACCCATGCTGAAAGTTTTTGAAAGTTCCCGGTATCCCATGCACGCCATCGTCAAATCAGGCGTTTACGAGGTCACCATCCCCTTCATCGACGAGCTGGAAGGCAAGAAAACATCCGCCGGCTGACTGGCCGGCAGCTCACATCGCCGGCGGAACATGGTGCGACACGTCTGTCCGGGCGGCAGCATACCTCAAGAAGGAACAATCTGTTATGGATATAGCGACATTCATCGGCCTGGCGGCGGCCGTCCTCAGTTCACTTGCGATGACGCCCCAGGTGATCAAAATTTACCGCACCCGGCAAACGGGCGACCTGTCGCTCCCCGCTTTTCTTTCTCTGGCGACAGGCCTTTTCCTCTGGCTTGTCTACGGTGTCATGATCGGGGCCATGCCGGTCATTGTCGGCAACGCCGTGGGCTTCTCGCTGGTGATGTACGTGGTTGTCATGAAGTTGAAACAGGGATGAACAATTGCACCCGGGCCTGCCAAAACCCGGCGGCCCGGGCGAACAGAAACGACCTCCCGGCCGGTCAGATGTCAGAGTACACTATTTTTCCCGCTTCCTGCACATCGTAACCCGGCATGTTTCCGGTAATGCGTGAAAGTGAAGACGGCTCGAGATAATTAAGAAAACGCCTCATCGGCGCCGTCGACATGAGTCCACCGGGAACAACGAGATCGAATCGCTCGTCTTTCAGGGGAATGAAGTCGAGCCCCAGGGGACGGGCCACGTATTCGATGCCGAGTCCACAGTCCGCTTCTTCGAAAAACACCTTCATGGCCGTTTCCATGTGCGAGTCGACAACAGCCACTTCGCGCGGATATTCCCCTTCGGTGAAACCCGCCTCCCGGAACAGATAATCGGCAAGCAGTTTAGTCCCCGATCCCCTGTTTCGCGCAACGAACCGGACATTACGTCCGGCCATGTCACGCACGCTTCGAATGCCCAGCGGATTTCCCCGCCTGACGATGATCCCCTGTTTCCGGTGCCAGAGAGTGATAACCGTTAACTGCCGGTCACCCAGGTGACTCTTCACGTAGGGAATGTTGTATTCCCCCGTTGCCAGGTCGAGAATATGCACGCAACACGCCTGGCACTTGCCGTGGAACAGGGCTTCAACGCCGCCCGCGCTTCCCACGGGCGCGTAAAACGCGATCGCCTCGGGCAGGTTTTCTCTTGAATAGAGGGCGAGCAGCCGTGAAAAGAGAACATCGTCGCTTCCCGCGAAGAAAATATCGCGCTCCCGCTCCACGTTTTCGTCGATCCACCGCATCACGTGGCTCCGGGGGAAAAGCCATTTCCCCGCTATGCGCACGCGCGGCACGTTCCCGTCACGAACAAGCTGGTATACCTTTTTTTCATTGAGCCTCAGAAGTTCTGAAAGCTCCCTGGTCGTCAACATCTCATTCATGACGGATCCTCCTCTTGCGTCGTGATGTGCGGAACTCCCGGGGACGGTCCCCCGGCGCCGTCCGCCGTATGGAATCCGAACATTCGGCCGATGTCCGCCCCGGGATCATCCAGTTTCGCCTTGAGAATGGCCGCGGCGCCTTCCGCTGCGACGCGGGGCGACTGCCCCACGCGGTAATCGATTGTCAATACATACAGCGTCCTGCTGTGGGCTACCCCGATCACCTTCAGCGAAAGGCTTTGTACAAGCGTGGCGGTTTTCAATCGTCCCGGGAATTCAACCGTTTTCACCCGACTTCCCGTTACGTTGCCCGTAATGACCGCCTGCGCCCCCGTACCGCTTACCGCCTTGACCAGCTCGGCCCGGTTCACTCCGTTTCCGTTGCTGGTTTGTACGGGCAGGTTGATCCGCTCGTAATCATAAATGGTATAGCCGCGGTTCATCAGTTCAACGGCCAGGTTGTCGGCAACGACGGCGCCCAGATCGCCGATTCTTCCGAAAGGAGGGGAATCACTCTCACCTCCCATCAAGAGGGCAATGCAGTTTATAGCTCCCGTTTCGTTCGCCTCGGCATCGGGATTAACGGCCACCGTTATATCGGCGCTTTCCAGTGAGCGGTACGCCACGGTTCCGAGATTTATCGCGGCGGCGGGAACGGCGACGAGCGAAAAGGCGGCGCACCCGGCAGCAAGCGCGACGGCGACGACCAGCAGGATCAACCGCGCACAGACCGGCACACGGAACAGAAAATCTTTCTTCACTGGAATGAACGCGCCGGGCAAAGGCATTATACTCCGCCGTTTCAGAAGATTACAAGCCGCGATTATCACATCCGCTCAGGTACTGCCTGTGCGCACCGCATCCTAAACATCGAGTTTGTTCATTCTCGCCAGGGTCTCCGACGCCTCATCCATGATCCGGTCCACCAGTTCCTGCGTGGTAGGAATGTCGGCGATTCCGCCGCAGCACTGTCCGGCGAAGAGAATACCGCCCTCCACGTCGCCTTCCATGATGGCCTTCATGTGCTTCATGTTGCCCACAGCCTGCCTGGCCAGCACCATCATAGGGTGGCCTTCCTCGGCCCTCATCATTTCAAAGGTAAGACCGACGAATTTCGACCATGACAGGTTCAACACCCGCTTCACCAGCATGGCGCCTTTTATCGCGTCTACAACGGGGAATCCCTTTTTCGTCATGGCTTCGGCTTCCTTCGTTTTCAGGACTCGGCCGTCCATACCGTCAAAAACGTTGTCGTACAGGGTATCCTGTTCCGTCGCCTCGATGCAGAGCTGCTTGAACCTCTCGTGCACCATGCTTTCCTGCACGATCATGAAGCGGCTCCCCATGGAAACGCCGTCGGCGCCGAGGGCCAGGGCCGCCGCGATGCCCCTGCCATCGTAAATGCCGCCCGCCGCGATGATCGGCACATCGACCTGTTTCGCCACGAGGGGGATTAACACCATTGACGTGGCGGCCGCGCCGTGGGCCGCCGCTTCGTGCCCCGTCACGACAAGGGCGTCACAACCCATGGAAACCGCCCGCGCCGCGTGTCTCGCCACGGCGATGGTGCCCATCACCTTGCCGCCGTAAGCGTGCACGTCATCGATGAACCAGGGTTTCCCCAGTGAATAATTGACAATCGGGACCTGTTCCTCTATCGCCACCTCGATATTTTCTTTCGCGCCGGGACCCACGAGAATCTGGTTAATGCCGAAAGGCTTGTCGGTCATATCCTTGATCTGCCTGATAAAGTCTTTCGTTTCCTGCGGGGTGCACCGCGCAACGGCGAGAACACCGAGACCCCCGGCATTACATACAGCCGATACCAGTTTCGGTTCCGTGATCCAGTTCATACCCGCCAGCATGATGGGTTTTTCGATTCCAAACAGTTCCGTCATTCGCGTCTTAAACATTATTTTTCCTCCAACATGTACGTTTTCGTAACTTGTAACTTATCGCGAGATTTCCCAGATCGCTCCGGCGCCTTCTTCGACAGCTTCGATAATTCTTCTCGGATCCAGGGCATCTCCCACCAGGGCGCAGGAAATGCCGAGATCATCGAGTGTTTTCTTCAGTTCGTTCCTGGGACGCAATCCAACAGCAATCACCACGTGATCGATGGGCGAAAGCGTTGATTTCTCTCCGGCCATCGCAATCTCGACGGATACGTCGCCGATGGACACCACCTCGGCACTGAAGAGCAACCGGCAGTTCCTGTCGCGGAGCCTTTTGTGCAGCATGTAGCCGTGAGAGGTGATCTTGAGAACCGGTGAACGCTTCAGCATTTCCGCCAGCGTCACTTCCAGTCCGCGCTCACTCAGGAAATCGGCTGTCTCCATGCCTATCAATCCGCCGCCGATGACAAGCACCCGCCCCTCGGGCTTGACCCTGCCGTCCAGAACATGCCAGGCGTCGGTGACACAGGGACGCTCGATACCGGGAATGGCCGGCATGACCGGCTCTCCTCCCGTGGCCAGAACGACGAAGTCCGGGTTCCCATCCCGAAGCATCTCACCGGTAACCTCCGTCTGTTTCTTGAAATCTACACCGGCCTTTTCCACCTGCCCGGCGAGCCAATCAATCCACTCGCCGTAAATTTCCTTGTGGGGCGGTCTGGAGGCGTAGCGTATCTGGCCGCCTGCCTCGGCGTTTCGTTCAAAAAGCGTGACCCGGTGACCGAGACGATGCGCTTCGGAAGCGGCCGTAAGACCAGCCGGACCCGATCCCACAACCCAGACGTTTTTCGGATGTTCCGCCGGCTGCGTCGGGTAGATTGTTTCCTGGCCGGTTTCAGGATTGATAGCGCAACGAATATCACCCTCGCCCAGAATTTCACGCTCGATACATCCCTGGTTACAGGCTATACAACGGCAGATATCCTCCGAACGGCCCTCCCGGGCCTTTATCAGAAAATCGGGATCCGCCAGGAACTGGCGACCGAATGCGACCAGGTCCGCGTCGCCCCGCCCGATCACCTCGTCCGCCTGCGCCGGGTCGTTGAAACGTCCCACCGCGATGACGGGAACATCGACCACGTCCTTCACTTTTCTCGCCAGCCAGGCGTTGAATCCCGGCTCGTATTCCGCCGGCGCCTGAGTAATGCCCGCCGGACTGCCATGTGTTCCAAATGAAGCGTGAATAATGTCGGCGCCTGCTTTTACCATGTCCGGAAGAATCGTCTGCATGTCATCGGCACTGTAGCCGCCCTTGATGAATTCCTCCGCGGATATTCTCACCGACACAGGAAAATCCGAACCGACTTCACGCCGGACCGCCTGGATCACTTCCATCGCAAACCGCGATCGCTCTTTCAGCGTTGTACCGCCGTATTCATCTGTACGTTCGTTCGCGAGCGCCGAGAGAAACTGTGTTAAAAGATAGCCGTGCGCGCAATGTATTTCCACGGCGTCGTACCCGGCTTCCCGGGCGCGGCGGGCCGCCGAACCGAACGAGGCAACGACTTCCTTTATTTCATCCAGGGTCATAGCCCGCGGCGTTCCCCGGAATACGATACTGGGCACGGCGGAAGGTCCTACCGCCTTTCCCTGGCCCAGAAGATACATGCTCTCCCTCCCGGCATGATGAAGTTGCAGGGCTATCTTGCCGCCCTTCTCGTGAACCGTCGACGCCAAACGGGCAAGCCCCGGTATAAACCGGTCGTCGTACGCGCCTATCTGCTTGGGACCGACTATCCCGCCTTCATGAATCGCCGTTATTTCGGTTATGATCAGTCCAGGTTCTCCCGCGGCGCGGCGCCTCATATAGGCGATATTGTTCTCACTGACCGTGCCGTCACTGTTGCCCAGGTTCGTTCCCATGGGAGGCATGACCACCCTGTTTTGAAGGATCAGGGACTTTACCTTGAGGGGTGATAGTACATGTTCCAATTGGCTCATGATCTACTCCTTTCACGCGATTCTGCGTCGTTGGTGTCTTCGAACAACGGGCGCGATTCGGGCGCGATTCCTGCTTCTTACGTTCGGGTTAACAGCCCTTCCCGCCACCTGCGGCGATTAACGCCGGCTGTGGAAAGCGTAAATTCAACCGTCGGCCCGTTTCCCTCCATGTTTTGTATACTAACTATTCAATCAACCTGTCCGTTATTGCTGCAAATCCTTTAAAAACCGCTTAAGCAGAATTCTTTCTTCCATTCCGAAAATATCGAGCACCCGGCTGTTGGCGTCGTCACTTTCCCGTTGCAGCACCTCGATTCCATCCCGCCCCTTCCCTGTCAGAAAGAGTTTCAGCGACCGTTTGTCCTCGTTTGACGATTGTTTTACGATCCATCCGCCGTCCACAAGCCGGTCGAGAATGCCCGACAACGTGGCGTTGTCGAGAATCAACCGACGACCGAGCTCCCCCGGGGAAATGCCTTCGTCGAGAGACAGGGACAATAGTACGAGATGCTGCACCGGCGTCAGTCCGTATGGTTGAAGACGCTTCTTGAAATTTCCGTACACCCGCTGGTATGCCTTGGCCAGAAGAAAAAGAATGCAATCGTCCAGTTCGTTCATGGTTTTTAATCCATTTTTATTTCGTATGCTAACTATCAAAACCTCTACGGCCTGTCAATGGGTATGGGAAACCAAAAATCCGCGATCGGTTTAGCCTGTTCATGATACAGACAGTTCAACATCCGTTAATTCGTCACGGCATGTGCTGTCCGATGCGCATTCAGACCGAACCATCACGGTTGCTGTAATGACAGAACAAGCTGAATCACCCATAACCCGTTCCGCCGCGAAAGTGGAACGTTTATTGTCCGGCTCATTCTCGCCCGGTCTATCCTTCGACGAAAGTCATTCATGCCCGGTCTATCCTTCGACAAGCTCAGGATGACCGGATTACATCAGGGGCTCAGGATGACCGGTGTGGGGGTTATACCGTGAGGCTCGGAATGACCGGTTGTCGACTCCACCGTTCGGCCTGAGCTTTGTCGAAGGCTCGGCCTCGTGTGCCCCAAGCCCTGTCGAAGACCGGGCATCTGCACTATCTCTTTTATATCCTTCGATTTTTCATACTGTGACACTGCATACGGATGACTCGATACCTTGCTCCACAGAAAATCAATCGCGGATTTTGGGAAAAATAGAAAACACCAATCGGGAAATCACCGCCCGGGAAAAGAGTTGCGACATGTTCGTCAGCGGTTGATGGTAAGCCGCTGACCCACGAGTATGCGATTACGCGAATTGAGGTCGTTGGCCGTCATCAGTGACTCCACCGAAGTATCGAACCGTTTTGCGATTCCTTCCAGCGTATCGCCCCGGCTTACAATGTATGTTTCGTTCACCGGTCCGACAGCGGGCCCTGAGTCCGCGTCACGGATCGGAACACGGAGCTTCTGTCCCACCCGGATCAGGTGGGCGGACTGCAATTCGTTGGCGTGAAGCATGTCGTCAACGGTAATGCCGTAGCACCGGGCAATCTTCTCCAGCGTGTCGCCCCGGCAGACAACATGCACCCGGGACGTCGAAGGCTCTGGCTGCTGCTCCGCGAGAACCAGGCGCTGGCCGACGTAAATCATGTTACGCGAAGAAATATTGTTGAGCCGGCTCAGCTCCTTCATGGAAACTTTGTAACGCCGTGATATACCTTCCAGCGTGTCGCCGCGGGCGACCACGTGCACAGTTGATTCCCGTGAAGAATCACTTTCTGTGTCCTTAAGATCCAGTTCCTGCCCCACGTAAATCCGGTCGCGCGAAGGAATATCGTTGAAACGCAGCAGGTCTTCCATCGGCACACCGTAGCGCCGGGCTATCTGTTCCAGGGTATCGCCCCGGTTGACAACGTGCACCGGGGATGTCGAAGACTCCGGCGGCTGCGGCTCAGCCGGCGGCGCTTCGGCAAGGACCAGACGCTGGCCGACATAGATCCTGTCACGGGAACGGATGTTGTTGAACCCTATCAGTTCGTTCACGGAAACGCCGTAACGATGGGATATGCCTTCGAGCGTGTCACCCCGTGAAACTACGTGCACGGCAGGTTCCTTTACGGCATCCGGGGCGGGCGGCTCCTTGAGATGCAGCTTCTGGCCCACGTAAATCCGGTCACGGGACTGAATGCTGTTAACCCGTGCCAGATCCGCCATGGAAACACCGTAGCGGCGTGCAACCTGTTCAAGAGTGTCACCCGCTTCGACAGTATAGACGGCGGGAGCCGGCGAATGTTTGTTGTCTGCCGGTGACGAGAACCCGGGAATGCGAATTTTCTGCCCGGCGTAGATCCGGTTTTTTGAACGAAAATTGTTTGTTTCCATCAGCGCGCGCACGGTAATGCCGTGATTCGCGGCAATCCGTTCCAGACAGTCTCCCCGCCTGACCGTGTAGACGGTTTCCTTTCCGGTCGTTACCAGCGACCTCGCCCCCGGTTTGTAACAATCGTCCTTGTCCCGGAAAGCAATGGCCCTGCGGGTCGGCAGGTATTCCGTAACAGCCGCGGCAATAGCCCAGGAGACATCTCTTTGAAAGGAGCTGCTCCTGAGCAGCAGCTCTTCCCGGGGATTCGACAAATAGGCCGTTTCGATCAGGATGGACGTTATATCGGGAAGCTTCAATACCCTGAATGGCGCCCCCTGGACCCTGGTGAATTTCAGGTCATTGACACGCCCGAGCATGTCCAGCGACACGGCGCCGAATGACCGGGACTGGTTGAGGGATTCCGTCTGCAGCATATTAAGTATGACGGGATCGGTTTCACCATTATTGCCGTTGCCGGGATCACCGCCCAGTATATCTGAAAGATTCTGGCTCGCCGCCAGCAGCCGCGCCGCCTCGTTGCTGGCTCCGATTGTCGAAAGGCAATAAACGGAGGACCCCCGGGCAGACCGCACCGGCGCCGCGTCGGCATGAATGCTTATGAAGAGATCCGCGTTGTACTGGCGCGCGATTTCCCCTCTCCGCATGAGGTTAACGTAATAATCGCCGTCCCGGGTAAGAAACACCTGGTACCCCCGATCGACGAGCAGATCGCGCGTTTCCCGGGCGATTTTCAGAACAATATCCTTTTCCTTTGTTCCGAGACGACCGACGGCTCCCGGATCTTCACCGCCGTGACCCGGATCGAGCACAATAATTTTTTTCTCTTCCTCCCTGCCGATCCGTATCCGTTCGTCCGTTTCACGTTGTTCCACTTCGGGCTGAGTTACGTCGATCACGATCCGGTGCGGTTTATCGAGAATTTTTCCGAGCTTGAAAACGGTGGGCGATACCTTCATCGAGAGCATCACTTCAACGCGGGTCGTGTCTCCCGGAAGGGGAACAACCAGCACCCGGCTCACCGCGGGGGCATCAAGTTGGTATTCCATCTGCAACCCGGACGACGGCCGCGAGTCGGGAATTTTTAGTACGTACTTCCCCTCCTCTTCCTGAATGGAGTAACGCGCCTCGGCGTCGGTATCAACAACGATTCTCGTATTATCGGGGGCCGTCCAGTAACGGATATTGAGAATACCGGCAAGCTCGGAGGCATTCGCCGCGTGAACGAGAAAACAGAATGGCAGAACGGTGAGCAGGAGACGGGTAATTCTTTTCATGCGCTGTCTACCTGTTTTTGAGGAGCGAGTGTAACAGCTTTACTCCGATATTACAATGCTTTTCGAAAAATGGTTTGACAATATTACGCCCAGGTGCCATGTACTGGTGCCGGTGCAAGGAGCAGAAATATGAAAATCAGTGACATACTCGCGTCGGACCGTTTCAGCCTTTCTTTCGAAGTGTTTCCTCCAAAAAGGGACGGAAATATAGACAATCTTTACAAAACAATCGAAGAACTGGAGACCGCGCATCCCGATTTCATTTCCGTAACCTACGGCGCCGGGGGCGGTACCAGGGACACCACCGTTGAAATCGCCTCGAAAATAAAAAATGTCCTGGGCGTTGAAACACTGGCGCACCTCACCTGCGTTCAGGCAACGTCGGCGGATATCGCTGATATTCTTGAAGAATTCAAGCGAAACAATCTGGAAAACATTCTCGCGCTCAGGGGCGACCCGCCGGCAAATACGGGAACTTTCATCAAAACGTCAGGCGGTTTCGGCTTCGCGAACGAACTTGTAAATTTCATCAGGTCACAGGGCGATTTCTGCATCGGCGTGGCCGGGTATCCCGAGGTCCATATAGAAGCCCCGTCGGCTGAAGCAGACATGGAAAACCTGAAAAGAAAAGTCGATGCCGGCGGTGAATTTATCATCACGCAGGTTTTCTTTGAGAATGACGCGTTCTACCGGTTCCGCGACCGCGCGCTGAAAGTCGGCATAAATGTACCCGTCATTCCGGGAATATTCCCCATTTTCAATACGAAGCAAATTCCAAAAATTACAGAGTTGAGCAACTCGAAGATCCCCTCGTCCCTTCTCGACAAGCTGGAAAAGGCGTCGGACTGGCCGGAGGAAGCGGAAAAGTATGGTGTGGAATTCGCCGTCAGGCAGGCGGCCGACCTCGTCAGAAACGACGCCGTGGGCCTTCATTTCTGCAGTATGAACCGGAGCAGCCACGTCCTCAAGATCCTGTCCGAGATGGAGCTGCCCCGGCGGCACCCGGCGCGGCAACAAAACGGTTGAATATAATCGAAAGCCGTAGTAATTGGTGGTCCGAATCCGGCTTGCCGGCCGAAAGGCTGAAATGCCACAGCTATTTCCCCAGGGCGATTAGCTCAGTTGGATAGAGCGTTGGCCTCCGGAGCCAAAGGTCGTGGGTTCGAATCCCACATCGCCCTCCATTCTGTTTCTGCCGTACGCGCGGAACTTTCGCAACATCCGTGAAACCGCATGTCGCGGCAGGTAAACCGTGAGGGTCGGGGAGTGAAATACCACCACATGACAACACCCAAAATCGGCCTGGTGCTTGGAAGCGGTTCGGCCCGCGGATGGTCTCACATCGGGGTGATCCGCGTGCTCAGTGAATGGGGGATCAAACCCGACATCGTCTGCGGCTGTTCCATCGGGGCGCTGGTGGGGGGTATCTATGCCGCCGGCGGCCTGGACGAGTTTGAATCCTGGCTCCTCAAGCTGAAAAAAATAGACGTCATAAGCTATTTTGACGTCACGCTTGCAAGCGGCGGTCTCATCTCGGGCGACCGCCTGATGGACTTTTTCGAAAAGCACCTGGGCAATCCAGACATAGAATCGCTCCCGCTTCCTTTCGCGGCCGTCGCCACGGACCTGGAACGGGGCCGTGAAGTGTGGCTTCGTTCGGGACCTCTCATTCACGGTATCCGCGCGTCCATTTCCATGCCCGGCATCTTCACGCCCGTCAGGCAGAACGACCGATGGCTCGTCGACGGCGGCCTGATCAATCCCGTCCCCGTATCGCTGTGCCGTGTCATGGGCGCCGACGTTGTTATAGCCGTCAATCTTAACGCCGGGCTTTCGGGAAAATACGGGCAGGCGCAACGTGAACGAAAACGAGCGGAGGACGAAAGCGATGATCACGAGAAACCGTCCAACTTCACCGGCCGACTGAAAAGCGGCTTCACCTCGCTCCTTTCACAGGTCAGGAGCGAAGAAACCGATGATGAGGATAGCGATAAACCCGGCATCTTCGACGTTCTGGCCCGTTCCCTGGATATCATGCAGGACCGGGTCACGAGAAGCCGCATGGTGGGGGAACCACCCGATCTCACCATAACACCCCGTCTCGATTACCTGGGACTGCTCGAATTCCACCGCGCTGCCGAAACTATCGAAGAAGGGGAAAAGCGGACCCGAAGCATGGAGCAGGAAATACGCGAATTATTGAACATGCCCTGAGCAACCTGTTTCCCCTATCCCGGAACCCGGTGAAAATAGTGTACGCCCCCACCGTTGTCGATTACGGCCGAGCGTTCAACAGGGCGATGCCCGTGTCAGAATCCTTTCCTGAGCAACCGCTCGTAATAACTCCGTGACGTGTACAGTGCCCCGAGGGGATTATGTCCCAGGACGCGGTCTTTCGCTGCGAGAACCGTGGTCGGGGCATCAGCGTACTTGAAAAAGAGCGAATCGTGACCCACGCACAAACCCAGGGCGATATTGAAGTGGGTCCCGGCGTCATTCAGGATTTTCGCCTGCCCGACGGGATTGCACATGGATTCGTAATCACCGATGTTTATTTTTTCGTCATCGGCAATACCGATGGTTTCTTTCGGCACCGATCCGACCTTGCAACATACTGATATGACTTCGAATCCCTGGGCGCTCAAGACGCGGTCCACGAGCAGGGCTTCCAGCGCGAGGCCGACACAGTATGCCAGTCCGAGTCGGTTGTAACCCATGCGCTGCGCGAACTCGCAGATTTCCTGAATGCGGGGTTTCGTAGGATGAAGCACGTAGGGTTTCTGTTCCCTTCCCGCGTAACATGACGATTCCTGTATCGATGCCTGCCTCGCAAATTCCCTGATGTCGCCAATCGCGTATTCCCTGTTCGCCTCCCTGGTGACATTCTTCCGCATCAGCGTCGGGCAGCCGGGCGCTCCCCTGCCTTTTGAATTGACGCAACTTCGCTCCTCTTCCGGCACGGTGCAGCGGCTGCATCTCGCCAATACTTTTTTGGGCATTGAATCCGCTCCTTTCCAATGCATGCTGAACATCCCGTTCTGTCCCGAAGCACAGACGCGCTTCCCCTGTCGGGCTCTTCGGGATGCGTTCCCGCCGTGTCCTATAAAACGTCGAGTCCATAATGGCAAGAATTCTTCCGAAATCACAAAAAACCTTTCCACCGTTGCGTTTTGCCCCTAAATATTCCGAGAAATATGCCGATATGTAGAGAAAAGAAGCGAGCCTATTTCATCCCGGACGGCCAAATAACAGGAACAACTTGTACAAAGGAGGGGGTTGTTTATGGTAAGAGCATCTATTGATTTCTTCATTCCCGCGGAAATCCGGAATGATGAAGATGAGTACCGTCGCACGTTCCAGTTGACCTGTTTCACGCAATTATCCCCCCTCTTTTTTATTCCCAACGTTATCAAGTGGTACCATGCCGGGCAAACGTCTCTCGCGGTGAGTATTTTCACTGTAATGATCATGGTTGCCTGTATCGGGCCATTTATTTTAAAAGCATCGCAATCATTAAAAATTATGGGGAATTTCGTCATCGCCGCCCTGGCGTGGCATTTTTCCATTCTGCCGGCCATAACCGGCGGCATTCATTCATCGTCTCTCGCCTGGAACATGGTGATCCCGGTTTTCGCCGTGACGTTTATCGGGTTTCGCAGTTTTATCTTCTGGTCGGTTTTCATGTTGCTGGAAATACTGTTGTTCACGCTCATTCATTACACCGGGTACTCGCTTCCCATGGTCGAACTGACCGAATCCCAGGTTGCCGGCAACCAGCTCGCCAATATCATCGGCCCTTTTCTGACCATGGTCATCGCCCTGAGTTTCGGCGACCGGGGGCTGAAAAAGGCGCTCATGGCCCACAAGGCCGCCGCTGAAGCGCACATAAGCGCGCAACGTGAGCAGGAAGCATTGCGAAAAAAATCCGACTCCCTGGCTGAAAAACTTGAGTCGATCTTCGCGCGGGTCAGTGAAAACACGGAACACCTTGTCGGAAAAGTAGTAAAAGGTATGGCCGAATTAACCGGCAAGTCGGCGGAAAGCGCAACAAACGCCAATATCCTGATAGGTGAAACGGGAAAGGTAGTGGAGGAAACGAACAAATCAATGAAGGAACTTGTTTCACGCATGACCGACATTTCCCGTACCGGTGAAGAAACGTCGAATATAATTAAAACCATCGATGAAATCGCCTTTCAGACCAACCTGCTCGCTCTGAACGCGGCTGTCGAGGCCGCGCGGGCCGGCGACGCGGGAACTGGATTCGCCGTGGTAGCGGAAGAGGTGAGAAACCTTGCCGCTCGTTCGGCCGAAGCAGCGAAAATAACGTCGGAACGCATAGAAGACATGATAAACAGAATCAGCCAGGGATCGGATCTCGCATTGCGCACCGACGACTCATTCGCCAGGGTGTTCGACAATGTCAGCCGCGCCATCGAGTTAATCGATGAAATCGCCCGTTCCTCGTCGACGCAAAGCAGGGGCATCGAGGATATCAACGATATAGCGGACCAGATAAACGCGCTGGTAAAAAACAGTTCTGATTCTTCCGCGCCGCCTGCTTTTTCCGGTCCTGAAATCGATGAACCCGCAATGCTCAAATAAAGTTTTGACTTTGGGCTTTTCCGCCCCTATACTCCCCCACTCGTGTTTCAGCCCGGGAGGCACGACACAAACATGGATTCTTCGCGGTAAAGCTGCGGCTCCCCCGCGGAAATACACACGTACCGGCACTTCTCTATGGAAGGCTCGGCGGAAAGGAAAACATTATTATGAACAAGGCGGATCTCATCAACGAAGTAGCAGAAATTACAGGAACAAAGGCAAAAGCACAGGAAGTCGTCGACTGTGTATTGTCGACCGTCACGGCAGCCCTGGGAAAAGGTGATTCCGTGTCCCTCGTCGGGTTCGGTACGTTTAAAGTAGCCGAACGGTCAGCGCGTACCGGCCGGAATCCCCAGACGGGCGCGTCCATCAACATACCAGCGTCCCGGGTTCCCCGGTTCGTTCCGGGCAAGGCACTGAAAGAAGCTGTCAAGTAAAACCGGTCCCCCGGCGGAAGAACAGGGAACGTCCGGGAACGATTCCGGAGAGGAAATGTTCACCGGATCGTAGACCCCCTTCCCGGGTTGATATCGAAGGCGTATCAAGGGGTTCGATACCCCTTGACATTCAAAAAGTACCTGTTCTAGAAAGAAAGAAAACCGGGCGTTCCCGTAAACGGGAATTCGGCTGATTTTCAATTTTGTAGTGCAACAAAGACCATCGTGCTCTGCAAAGTTCGATGGTCTTTTTTTATTCGCTTCGTGCTTCCTCGAAGTTCCGGAGCAGTGAAACAACGAAAGGAGTACAACACCATGTCCGAACCGATTAAAACAGGAGACACGATCAGCGTCAACTACACGGGCAAATACGATGACGGAACCGTCTTCGACACCTCGGAAGGAAGGGCTCCGCTTACATTTACAGTGGGGCAGGGTCAACTTATTCGCGGGTTTGACGAAGCCGTCGTCGGAATGACCGAAGGAGAAAAAAAACAGGTGACCGTTCCTCCTGACGAGGGATACGGAGAGCACAGTGACGAACTCGTATTCAGCATTCCTCGGGACCGCGTACCGGACCACATCGAGCTGGAACAGGGACTGCAGCTCACATTGACGGACCAGTCGGGCAATCAACTTCCCGCTGTCGTGGAAAAAGTCACCGACGATTCGGTCACAATGGATGCCAATCATCCCCTGTCG
>DSBH01000178.1 GCA_011056825.1 Deltaproteobacteria bacterium
ACCTGGTTTTCCATAGAGGCCGCCCGTGTCCCGGGACGGCGGGAATAGGGAAAAACATGGAAATAGGCAAGCGGCAACGATTCCACGAAGGCGGCCGTGTTTTCGAATTCACGTTGTCCTTCTCCCGGAAAGCCGACCATGATATCGATTCCAACGGCCGTTTCGGGCGTGTGGTCGAGAATGCGGTACACCAGTTGCCGAAAGCGATCCGTCGAATAGTCCCTGCCCATGAGGCGCAGAATGCCGTCGTCTCCGCTCTGGAGCGCCAGGTGCAGGTGACGGCACAGGCGGCGTGACGAACCGATCGTCTCAAGCAGGTCGTTAGTGATATCCATTGGTTCGAGAGAACTTATGCGCATTCGTTCGAGTGAAGTGTCGGCCTCTATCCGGCGGATCAGTGACGCAAGGCCCGGAGACTGCGGCAGATCCCTGCCGTAATGACCCAGGTGTATGCCCGTAAGAACAATTTCGCGGTATCCCGAACCGACAAGGCCGCGAACGGCCTCGACGACGTTGTCGGCGGGAAGGCTTCTGCTTCGCCCGCGGGCGTACGGTATAATGCAGTAAGAACAAAAGGTGTCGCATCCGTCCTGAACCTTGAGATAGGCCCGCGTCTGGTCCTCCATGACCGTAACAGGGAGCGAGGAAAAGGGACGTCTGCGGTTCGTGTCACCGACAATGATCCGCCCGGAACGATGTTCGTCCCGTTCGATAAGATCGGGAATAAGTTCTTTCGCCTCGTCGCCCGCGACGAGTGTTACTCCGTCGATCGAGGCCAGTCGTTCGGGATCGGTCTGGGCGTAGCATCCCGTAACCACGATAGGCGCCTCCGGGTTCCGCCGGTGGGCCCGCCGGATGAGCTGTCTCGACTGGTAATCAGTTTTCGCCGTGACGGTGCAGGTATTGACGATGTAAATGTCGGCTGACTCACGGAAATCAGCGATTTCGTGGTTCGATCGGCGAAGCGACTCGACGATTCCGGCGGATTCGTAATGATTAACCTTGCAGCCCAGCGTGGCGATGGCGATCTTACTCACAGGCGATCCCCGATTCTATGATTCCGCCACCCAGCACCCGGTCACCGTCATAAAAAACAGCTGACTGACCCGGGGCGACAGCCTTCTGGGGGTGGAGAAAAAGGACTTCCGCGATGCTGTTCACGCCGGGCGAGGCGGTGACAGTGGACTCCACGCCCCTGTGCCGGTAGCGGATGCGCGTGACCGCGGTGAAGGGGTCGCGTGGTTTAAATCCCGGGTCGATCCATGAGAGTTCGCGAACTTTCACTCCGGCCGCGTACTGATCCTCGTCGCGTCCCACCATGACAGTGTTTGTGTCCCGGTCGATGGACAGTACGTAAAAGGGACGTTCCGAAGCGATGCCCAGGCCGCGACGCTGGCCTATCGTTACAGAATGAATGCCCCGGTGCCGGCCCACGATGGTGCCGTCTTTCGTGACGATGTTGCCCGGCCTGAAACGACCGCTGACGCTGCTTGACTCGATAAACGAACGGTAATCGTCGTCGGGAACGAAACAAATTTCCTGGCTTTCACGCATCGATACAGTGGCGAGTCCCCGCTGTTCAGCCCATCTCCTGACCGCCGCTTTCGTGCTCTGTCCGTTTGGCAGAAGCAACCGTGACAGGACCGCCCTGTCCAGCCTGTAGAGAAAATAAGACTGATCCTTGTCGTGATCAACGCCGCGCAGGAGAGAAAAACGGCCGTCGCCGTTCTGATCGACGCGGGCGTAATGCCCGGTGGCGATGAATTCGATGTTCCCGGCATCGGCTTCGTGAAGGAGATAGGCAAACTTGATCGCCCTGTTGCAGACGACGCAGGGGTTCGGCGTACGTCCGGCGGCGTATTCACGCAGAAAATACTCCACCACGGCTGTGCGGAACGCTTCCGAAACGTCTCGGCGACAAAAATCGATTTCCATTATCTCTGCAAGAGCTGCCGCACGGTTTGCGTTATCGCTCTTGAAACCGACGTCGAGAAAAAGGCCTGTCACGTCGTATCCCTGGTCCTTAAGGCGTTGAGCGGCATAGGCGCTGTCGATGCCGCCGCTGAAACCCACCAGCACTCTCGGGGTCTTCATAGAGCGTTATATCCTTGCAATTGTTTCAAGAGACGACCTTGTATCTATCGTTGTGTCGAAGTAAGGCGTGGTTTCCGCTCGAGCAGAAGCTGCCATTGCATAATATATTAAAATATATGGACGTTTAACTAACTCCGGGGTGATTGTTTGTCAATAAAAATGACATTTCACAACAGATGAGACTTTCCCGGTCGGTCGGTCATTCATAAATTTTGACATCATCGCGGGAATCTGTTTTACTTCGACAGGTGCGAGGCTGGTTGGAGGTCCCGAATTCCGTTACAGATTCTTTTTGTTTTGATGATCCGGTCCACCCGGGCCGGGCGACTAACTTTTCCGGAGGTATAACATGAAAAAAGTACTCTTTTCATCGATAGTCACTGGTCTTTTCATGTTTCTGGTTCTGTGCCCGGTCGGTAACGCCGGGGCGACCGAACCTGTCGAAGGATTCTGGACAAGCATCGATGAAGAAACCAACGAATCAACAGCTTTCTGGGAACTTACCGTACGGGACGGGGAATTAACCGGAACAATTGTCAAGCTGCCCGAAGGCAAGGATCCCGATGCGGTTTGTGAGGATTGCAGTGAAGAATACAAAGACAAACCGGTCATCGGCACAACGTGGCTTCACCTGAATAAACGGAACGACGACGGTGTCTGGGAAGACGGTTTCATCATCGACTCGGGAAAAGGAAAACAATATAAAGCAAAAGTGTGGACCGAAGAGGGCGATCTGAAAGTTCGCGGATACATCGGGTTTTTCTATCGGACCCAGACCTGGAAACGAGTCGACGATCCACGATGAAGAAAAAGTCCCGGGAATTGCGCCGCGAACGTCCGGGCTGGCATAAAGACTCTTGACTCTGGCTTTTACCACCCCCACAATGACCCTCCCCCGTCAGGGGGGAGGGATTTTTTTATTCTCCTTCCCCTGGAGAGAGGGTATCAGGGGAAGGTGGATATCAGAGTAAACTCTTCATCCGGGACAACCAGGCATATGCGGGAATCTCGAACGATCGTTTTTCCGGCTTTTTACTGCAATTGGTTTTTCTTCACCCAGTTCCGGTTTTTGTCCTGCACGAAGTGGTGACCGGAGGCCAGACGATACTGGCGGATGCGGTTCTGGACCGCTACTTCCGTGATGGGTGTCCCCGTTTCCTTCGCGATAATCTGGAACAGCGTCCGCCGGTCGTTGTTTTCCGCGTTCACGAGGGACTTCACCCGGGCAGGCGCGTCGGGTTTTACTATGTTCACGAGGCCCGTCCAGGCTTCGCCCACGAGACCGTTATTCTTCGCTTCCAGCAGGGCGGGATAGCGCTGCTTCATGGAATCGACAACCGCGTTGCGGTCCTGGGAGACGGCGACGCCGGTCCACAGGAGCAACAGCGGCAGTATAAACGTCACAACGAAAATCGTTTTTTTCTTCATGGCACATGCACCTTTCACAATGGTTATAATAATGGCGTGTTATTGTTTCTCCAGCATTTTTAATTCATCTTCGGTGAAAATGTCCTCGAGATTGCCCTGGAAACTCAGTGCGTCGTCGAGGGCCCGCTGAACCTTGAGGTTGATGTCCACTGTCACATGAATGGGCGCGATTTCAACGCGATGCGTGGTATCCGCTGTAACGGTGTGTTGAGTACAGGCGGCGAGCGCCAGGACCATTACGGAAACCACCGGCCAAAGAAAATGTCTCATAATCCTCTCCTTTGTTCGGGGTCGCGTGATTGAACGACCCGTGTTGCTCTCATTATTGACCGCTCTGATCAGTGAAAGTCAAGTAAATCTTCCAGGGCGCGGTCGATTGATTCACCGCTGGTCATGACAAAACCAAGAGCCCTGTTGATCACTTCTTCCAGGTTGTTGATGTTCAAAACCAGGCTGCCGATTTCCTGTGGCGGATCGCCCCGCGCTCCCTCGCCGCGCAATTCAACCCGCGCGCTGGTCTCGCCGTTTACACGTCTCAGATCGACGGTAAGGTAATCGTATATGAAATCCCGGAGAGCTTCCTCCATACGATCCGCCACGATCTCGAGATAGGCGTGCCCCGCCATGGCCTCGTTTACATAGTGCATCAGCGTGTTCATCCACTCTTCGTCGCGGATTCCCAGCCGGCCCGTACCGGGCAGGGCATGGATATAACCGTTGCCCAGCATGACCCGCCCGTTTTCGTAAGATACGGGAATGCGTCCGTTGACCAGGCCGCTGCCGTCTATTTTGCCGTCGGTCATGCGGGACAGGAGAGCAACAAAGTCGACCTTTTCCAGGTACACATCGAGGCGGGTGCTTTTCTTTGTCAGGTCGAATCGAGTACCCCGCAGGCTCAGCATGCCGCCCTCGGGCAGGCGCCACTGCATCATTTCCAGGAACAACCGGTCCCGATCTTCCAAGCGGAAGACCAACAGTCCCTTCTGAGCCTCGAACTCCCCGGCGCGGAAGTGTTCCACGGTAATTGCCTGGTTGCCCGGCGTGGCGACGGGTTCGAGTGAATTAATAATCACGCTTCCGGCGATGCCGGTCACGTCGACGTCTTTCTCTCTGCTGAAGACAGCCCCGTCCCGAAGCGACACCTCGACGCGCGGCGTTATCACTGGTCCGGCAACAGACACCGTCGCGCAGGCACGGGTTTCTCCGCTGAATTTTATGTCCTCCAGCCAGGGAACGAGTCGCACCAGTTCGTCACGTCCGGGAAGAGGGGACCAGTCCTGGACGAGCTGTGCTTCCCCTCGGGGAATGCCGTTTTCGAACGCGAGGTTTGTTTTAAAAGACAGGGGAGATACTTCGAGAAGCTGCCAGATGCCTTCAGTCCGGAAATGGTTGTCGTGAAAAGAAAGGCGGCCCGAGGGTCCAGGTCGTTCAATGCCGCTGCAGGCGACTGTTTCTACGGCGAAGCGTCCCTCTTTGGTCGTTTCGGTTCCCGCTGATGCGGGTAACGACAGCGAAATACCCTCGACGCGGACCGCGGGTTCGGGAATGAGCAAAGTTCCTCTGTCAAGATTGACGAGCGCGGACCAGCTCCGCAGACCCGATTCGCGGAACATTGCTTCGGCCCTCGCGGCAAACGAACCGGCGCTGAATACCATGTCGTTCATCTGTACCCGGAAAGGTTTTCGCATGGCAATGTCGGCGACTGCCCGACCGTCTCCGCCGTTGTCGGAAACGAAAGAAAGGAGAGGCATGCCCCGCCTGGCAGCAAGTTCGATTTCCTCTATGACAACGGGGAGTCTCGCGTCGTTCCGTATGATACGACTCACGGACAGCGAGCTGCTTCCGTCGAGATCGAACTTCAGTCCCGCCGGGTCGGCGAAGAACGTTCCTGTTCCCCTGAACAGGGCGTCTTCCAGCCGCATGGCGTCACCCGGTGTCGATACAGTGAGAGGACCGGCGATGACTTCCGTTTTCTTCGCGTCCAGGCTCCAGTTTCCCTTGCCCTTGAAATGAGCTGACAGGGTGCCCGAACCTTTGAAAGGAAGAGGATCGTCCGCTGAGCCGCGTCCGGCGGACAGCCGGGAGAGCATTTTTTGGGGAACTTCGCCATGAACGGCCCATTGAAAAAGTCCCTCTGCCGGAGCGGTGTTTTTTATCATCTCCGGCAGGGAAGGGTGGTTTCCGGCAATCGACACTACTGCCCGCAGGGGTTCGACGATTCGCGCCGAAAGGGTGGATGCGCCCCCGCCGTCGTCGATTGTCAGATTGGCGTGATCCAGAACATAATCACCGTATTGAAGACCAGACAGCCGCAACCCGCCTTCCAGGGTGCCGGAAGCGTCTTCGAGACAGGTTCGCGCGAAAAGAGATCCCTCTTCCAGATGTGCCTCGATGCCGGCAACGTCGACGACCACGTTTTTTATTTCCCCGGACAGGTCGAGAAGTCCCCATCCTTCATCGTGTTCTCCGCGACGCCACGAGGCTGAAAGATCAAATGTACACGCAAGGGGAGATTCGCCGCTCTCGCGCGATACTCGCAACAGGCGGGCTTGTGCCGATCCCGTACGGGCCGTCGCATCGCCTTCGGCGACAATGGAAACAGGAAGTCCCAAAGGATCAACACGCCCCGCCAGGGTGAGCCGCCGGCCTTCGGCGACGTCGAGACGAAACGAAAAGGGTATCGTGATGTTGATGCCCTCGTAATTCACGATAATCGAAGAGGAGGAAACCTCGAGCGTTTCAAGGGGGACAGGAGGCGGCGTCGCAGAGGAAGAGGACGTTGCGTTTTCGATCCCGGGGAGACCCTTATCGACAACCCCGTTCCTGACGGTAATCCGCCAGGTAAGCCCGCTCACCGCCGCCCGGTCGATATGCCCACGCAGAAGTCCGTTGAAAGAATAATAGATCGAAAGTGAATCCGCTTCCAGTCGGCCCTGTTGCATTGTCAGCCCGGTTACATGAATTCCACTTGTCGTAACCGACTCCACGCGGATTTCCGGGGAATCGATTCCAACACGTTCCAGATAACCCGTGATCACCCGTTCAAGCAGCGGAGGGGCGAGCAGGATGACCGCCAGTATCAGTATCGCAAGCATTGCGATTACTGCCACCAATACCCGGCATAATCGGGCGAAAAGGACTGGAACGGAAGTGCGAGAGGCTTTGTTATTCGTCATGGTGCAATCTCAACGGGTTGAATACAACGGAGACTACCACCAAATGGAAACGAAGAAAAGAACGGGAATAAATCAAGAGCATGAAATGATGCCGCTCGTGGCAGGAGAGATCGGGGAAATCGCAGTGATGAAGACCCGGCGGGAATAAAAAAAGCGGGACATCTTCTGCCTGCTGTGATAACGGTTCCACTGTCGCTGGCGGAGGGAAAGGTATTTTAATTTCAAGCTGTTCCGAGAGCCGCTACCCAGCGTCGTCATTTATGAAAGAGTCTGAGCGATGCAATGCCGAAATACGTATCCGACAAACTGAACGCGCTTATAATAACCACGATTAGTTCCTTCCTCGTTCCCTTCATGGCTTCTTCCGTCATTATTGCCCTGCCCGCCATAGGGCGGCACTTTCAGATGGACGCCATTATTATTGCCTGGGTTTCCACCGCTTATATATTGACGTCGGCGGCGCTCCTGGTTCCCCTGGGACGTTTCTCCGACATTCACGGACGAAAAAGAATATTTCTTACGGGATACATCGTTTTCTTTGCCGGTTCCCTCCTTTCCGCGTTTGCTCCAACAAGCAGTCTGTTCCTGCTTTCGCGGGTCGTACAGGGGCTTGGTGCATCCGCCGTCGTGGCCACCGCCGTGGCCATCCTGACGGCAGCTTTTCCAAAGCACCTCAGGGGGAGAGTGCTCGGGATAAACGCTGCGGCTGTTTATTTCGGCCTGTCCGTAAGTCCGCTTCTGGGAGGGCTTCTTACCGGGCAACTGGGGTGGAAAAGCATTTTTCTCGTATCCGCCGCGTTGTGCCTGGCGATGTCTGTCGCCACGGCGCTTGTGCTGCCCGAGTACGGGGAAACGCGGAAGGAACGGTTCGATCTGAAGGGTACGATTATTTACGCTGCGACGCTGACCGTTTTCATGTACGGACTTTCGATTTTGCCGAGCGAGACCGGCCTGTGGCTGATCGGGGGAGGTATCTGCGGCGGCTTGTTCTTTGTCTGGTGGGAAACCCGCTCTGCTTTTCCCCTTGTTGATTTCAGACTGTTCAGGCGAAATCGTGTTTTTACCTTTTCGAACATAGCGGCTCTGGTCCACTACAGCGGAACGTTTTCAATCGCCTTTCTGCTCAGCCTTTACCTGCAGTACGCCAAGGGGCTCACCGCCGAAAAGGCGGGATTGGTTCTTATAACAAGCCCGGTCGTCCAGGCAGTCTTCTCGCCGATTTTCGGCAGGCTGTCCGACCGGATCGAGCCGCGCCTGCTTTCTTCGGCGGGCATGGCCGTTACCAGTATCGGCATTCTGGCGCTGTCGTTCCTGGAAGCCGATACGTACCTCGCCTACATTGTTGTCAGCCAGGCCGTCATAGGATTCGGTTTCGCCATGTTCGCATCGCCGAACACGAACGCCATCATGAGCTCGGTCGACCGAAGTTCGTTAGGGTTTGCCTCGGCAACCGTGGGAACCATGCGACAACTCGGAATGACCCTCAGCATGGGTATGGCGATGGTTGTCTTCGCCCTGGTCATGGGAAAGGTAGAAATAACGCCGGAACGATACCCGGCCTTTATTACCAGTGTACACATTATATTCAGCATAGCGTCAGCGATGTGTTTTGCCGCCATCTTCGCGTCGCTTTCACGGGGCAATATTCACAACAAAACTGTTCGAGAAGCGACCGGCGGTGATTCAGAACCTCGGCCATAACTACAACGTACACCGCTTTTTCGTTGACGAAACGCAATGGTGTCGTCTAATTATAACTAGTAACGGTTTACCTTGATCGTCTTCTTCAAACCCGAAACCATCGTAAGGTATGCTGCTTCGAAAACGGCGTCCGTTTTTGGACACTGACCAGGGTCGCAGAAGTAATCGGGAAAGGTCCCTAGCCCCGGGTTGATATCAGCGTTTGCAAAACGCCGGAAGAATATCCACGCGTGCACAGGGCCGAAATTCACGCAACGACGAGGTGCTTGACGTCAAACAGGGAGGAGAGGTCGTTATGAAACGGGTATTTTTCATGTCAATCGTAGTTTTTTAACAGCGTTTGTCTCGGGCGCGACCGCCGCAGCCCAAAGCGGGGCTTCAGGACACAATTTTGAAATCGCCACGGAGCTGTCGCAGATCACCTACAAGGAAGAGGGGCTCATGGAGACCGACGGCGCGCTCTACGGCGTCGTGGGAGCCTACACATACCGCGAAAATTTCTGGATGCTGAGGCTGGAAGGAAAATACGCCTGGGGCGAGTGGGACTATGAAGGGAGCACCTGGGCGGGAACGCCCTCGTTTGTGAATGATATAGACTTTTACCAGGTCGAAACACGGGGGCTCATAGGATACGATTTTTCCCCTTCAGCGATTGCGGTGGTCACGCCCTATATCGGGATCGGTACCGATACCTGAACGATCACATGGAAAAGCGGGTTCTCGGCGGTTACCAGCGAGAATCGACCTACTTCTACAGCCCGCTGGGGCTTGACGCGGAAATCAGGGTTAACGACGCCTGGTCATGGGGCGTGCTCGCCGAGTACGATCTTTTCTGGAAGGGCAGGCAGGTATCTCACATGGGAGATGTATTCCCCGGTCTCAATATTGTCGCCAACACGCAGAGCAAGGGCTACGGACTGCGGGGATCGCTGAGGTTATCCTATCAGGGCGGCAGGTTCGGCGTTGCGGCGGAACCGTATATCCGTTTCTGGCGGATCAACGATTCAGCTGTTTCTCCCCTGATCTATAAAGGCCTGTACGTGGGAGATCTTGTCGAACCGAAAAACAAATCGAAGGAAATCGGCCTCAAACTATCGGTGACGTTCTGATTATTGTTTTGAAGACAGTACAAGTCATTTGAGATGTCCGCGGATGATGATCTTTCCTGTGTCTGCCGATCAGGCGAGCGCTATGTAACGTTTTACGTTTTATCCCGCGGCGAGAATTTCGGGGGAAGCGTTATTCTGCCTGTGACAGGGAGTCTTTCCCGCTTCTATTGTCCTGCACGCTGATCCGGAATCTGCTTGGTATCGACTGGAACAACAAAAACCGAGCATATTCCGCAGGTAATTATCAATCTTGCCGTGCCGCTGAGCTTTTCCGTTGTAACGAGCATCGGCTTCGGATTCATATCATGCGCGATGACAGAACTGCTGAGCGGGCGATGCGTTGAACCGAACGTTTCGCTTGTCACGATTGTTTTCGTGTTTATAATAAATTTTACATTCCCGCACACCATCCGACTGCTGCGTGATGCCGGCAACAAACGGTGCGCACGGAACATGCGAAAGGACGGTCGATATGAATGAAAGGATAATCTGTTTCACTTATGGTTTGTCCGACGGGGAAATTGAACAGGGCAAGGCGGCGTTTCACGGCAGGGAGGAAGATCGCTCAACGCTGAAAGTTATTCCGATATCGGAAACCATGCTGGCGTTGAATGTGGGGGAGACGGTGGAGAAGATTGTTGCAAATCCGGAATCGTTGAAAGACGGGGAAGCTACGTCATCTCGCGGTTCTGATAGATACAGGGTGGTTGTCATAGGTTCACCTGACCGTGACCGTGTGCTGCAGGTAATGAGAAGCTTCAAGTCGGTTCTGGCCGATTCCCGGAATGTAATCTTTGCCATGTTGACCGAAACCGCCGCTACCTGGACCTTTGGAGAATATATAGAGCATCTCGGGATGGAACACGAATATATGAAAACGCACAATCCCGCAGAAGACCCCGATATGAAGCAGATGTGACGTCAAAGTGGTTCGCTGTAATATCAATTTAAAAAAACAAGGCGGGGATAATGTTTTCCCCCGCCTCGTCTGTTCTGATGTAGTTTTTGTTAAACCAGAAATCCCTCTTCCGGTATTCTCATCGCGCTGGTCTCGTCCTTGGTAAGTGTTTCCAGCTTTGCTGGAACAAGCGCGGTTGTCCTGTTAATAAAGAACTTGGCGCTTTCGATTTTTCCGGTATAGAAAGCCTTTTCCTTGTCAAGGGTCGCGGCTTCGAGTTTTTCGGTTGCCACGTTTGCCATCCAGATGTGAAACCAGCCGATCAGGGCTTCCGACAGGCAATCGAGGAAATCGCAAGCAGCCAGAAGCGGGACGAAGGGGTTGGTCTTTATCAGCGAGCTGAAGGTCATGGCGGCCTCGGCGCACTTGTTGAGTGCGGTTTCGACGATAACGGCTTCTTCCTTGAGGGTGCCGTTGTTTTTTGCCTTGCCCACCTCAGCCTGGGTTTCGCCCAGAAGATTCATGAAGTACAGACCTTTTTTCGCCCCGAGCTTCCTGCCAAGCAGATCCATGGCCTGGATGCCGTTGGTGCCTTCATAGATAGGGTTGATTCTGTTATCGCGGGCCATCTGCTCGACGGGATATTCCTTGCAGTAGCCGTAGCCGCCGTAAGTCTGAATGGCCAGCCAGGTAACCTCGTCGCCCATGTCCGTGCAGTAGGACTTGACAAGCGGCGTGAGAACCTCGATCATGCCGGTCCACTTAAAGAGATCGTCGTCGGTGGCGGCGGCTTTCTGTTTATCCATGCAGTAGTAAACATAAAAAGCCAGGGCCCTGATGCCCTCGGTGATGGATTTCATGCGAATAAGCATTCTCCTGACATCGGGATGCTGAATGATCGGGGCCTGTGGCGCAGAGGGATCACCCATTTTCATAATATTTGATCCCTGGAGTCGTTCCTTCGCGTAGGCGAGCGCGTGCTGGTATGCAGCACTGGAAAGAGCGACGCCCATCATGCCGACACCCTGGCGCTCTTCGTTCATCATGTGGAACATGATCTTCATGCCTTCGCGCTCTTCCCCCATCAGGTAGCCGATGCAGTTACCGTTTTCACCGAAGTTTATCGTACAGGTTCCGTTGCCGTGAATGCCCATCTTGTGCTCGATGTTGCCCGTCGTTAAGTCGTTCGGCTCGCCGAGGCTGCCGTCCGCGTTGAACCTGATCTTGGGTATCATGAAAATCGAGATGCCCTTTGTTCCTGGAGGGTCGCCCACAATCCTGGCAAGGACGGGATGGATAATGTTTTCCGTGAGATCATGGTCGCCTGCTGATATGAAGCTTTTGGTGCCCGTAATTGAGTACGTGCCGTCGTCATTTCTTTTCGCTGTGGCCTTCAAGGCGCCCACATCAGAACCGGCGCCCGGTTCGGTCAGGCACATGGTCCCGGCCCACTGGCCCGTGTACATTTTCTCCAGCACGATATCCCGCAAGTCATTATGAAGAAAATCTTCCATAAGCCGCGCGGCGCCGTGTGTCAGTCCCGGATACATCATGAATGCCTGGTTGCCGGCCAGGAACATGTTTGCACATGCCGCGCTGACCAGCGCGGGCAATCCCTGACCGCCGACCTCATAGCTTTCGGATGTCGACAGCCAGCCACCTTCGCAGTAGAGCCGGAATAGCCTGTGGTATACCTCGGGCACCGACACGGTGCCGTTTTCGAACTTTGCCTCCACCGGCACGCCCTGCACTTCGTCGGGATAGGTGGGGGCGATCTCGTTTTCCGTCAGTTTCGCTGCCTCCGACAGAACCATGTTCACCATGTCTGCATCATGGTCTTCAAAGGGCGGTTTTCCCAGGAGATCGCCTATTTTAAAGACCTCATGAAGTAAAAATTGAATATCCCTTACATCTACCCATTCGCTTGCCATGCCGTACTCCTTTCTTGAGTGACCGGTGCACTCTTTTTTGATGAGAAGATCTGTGACGCATGGAACTACGAAAGATATGCCCCCTAAAATTGAAGCTGTCAACAAAAACACTTCAAAAACACTTCATTTATGGGGAAATTAGTGATTGATTCTCCTGGCTGATCGGTTGATGATCAGTGGTCGGCAGGAGGGCCCGCAGGGAAGACGACGGGGTAGCATTCGCTGCGGGCTTGGGGGGTCTGTCAGTGCGCGCGGGATCGATTCGTGGTGGCTGCCGGGGCCCCGCCGTACTGACTTTTGCTTCGGGGATTTCCTTTGCCCGTTGAAAAATGAGATCTGTTGTCGGTACTGTTCTTGTTTGTGCCCCTGATTCCGGGGACGTCAGTGCTCGTTGATTTTGTTTGCCGCGGTCGCATGCCGCCGCCGTTTATAACGTGCGGAACGGGCGTTTTTGACGTTGGCTCCAGTCTTTCCGAGATCCGTGTGGAGGGCGCCGATCTTTTAGTCCCGGTTGCGGGTGCGCCGGGTTTTTCGATGCTCTTTCGGACATTATCGGAGATATTTTTCAGCAGGCCGTCTCGTGTCTTGTTGTCTGGAGGTTCGCTTTTGGTTAAGGGCTCACGCGGACCGGGTCTTTCGATGCTCTTTCGGACATTATCAGAGATATTTTTCAGCACGGGTGTTCGTCGTGCTCCGTTGCCCGGAGTCGCGCTTTTTGTCGACGGCTCGTGGCGTCCGGGTTTAATGACGGTTTTGTGCTCGGGAACAGTCCCTCCGCGGCTGAAGACGGTCCTGTCCGGTGTTCCCGTCCGCGACGGTTCTCTTTCGATCCGTGACGGTATGGGCCTGGTCCTTGTCACGGGTGTGCGTGATGGGGTAATGACGCTTCTTTTCTTTGAAGGAGGCGGGGACGGGACGATATTCCTCGCGGGAAGCGAAGAGCGGGGTGCCAGTTTCCCGGGAACAGGTTTCCAATGTACTTTACGAGGGCTGTGGTAGACGTGATAATGCCTGTTGAAGCGTTTTGTTATATCGATGTTAACGATTGCGATGCTGCGTGAAGGCCAGTCGAAAAGAGACCAGCCGATCACGCCGAAACCTGCGTGAAGCGCTGCGGAAAACACAATCCTGGGGCGGATCACCGAAACGCCCGGGTAAAAGACGCGAAATGGCGGGTAGGACGGATACCACCAGGAGCCGTAGACGAACAATGGATCATACACCGGAACATATAAATAATAGGGGCTGGCCGGTTCGATGCGAATGATTTTTTGTTCGACAATCACTTTTTGCTCGGTGGTAGAAACAAGGTTGCCCTCGAATCTGGCACGCGAACGCAAGTCCTGAATAGTATCCATGACGTCTTCTTGCTGGTAGATGAAGGCATTGCCGAGTTCCGTCGTCCAGTCAAGGTTGTTATTCATCATCGAAAGCACCTTGGGGTAATAACAGAGCGACAGGATGCTCACATCCCAATCCTTTCCCCGTAAAGCCGCATCCAGGGACTCGTCCGTCAGGTAGGCGTTGCCGGTCAGCCATCGGTCGGCTTCCGATACTTCTGAGGGATAGGTTGCGGCCATAAGGACCTGGGACAGGAGGGGGTCGGGATACAGTGCAATCGGCGCGAGCAGCCGTGACAATTCTTCATCGATGTAGATGGTGTGCGCGCGGGCTTCCATCGACCAGGGCAACAGGAAAACTGACAGCAACATGACGGTTATTATTTTTTTGATATGTGGAACTTTCATGGTATCCCTCCTGAATGCCCGTTGGTGTTGCTCCTCATGAATAGCGGGCCGTTTATTAACTGTTGAAAGCAAAGATAAATCGGGATTTCGTTGTTCCTCCCGTGCCTGATTTGATTCAACCATACAGGCTGAATGTGAAGAGAGAATGAAAAGATTGTGAAAGATTGTGAAAACCGCGTAATAGTCTGATTATAATCACAGAACGGCGGAAGGTCCGGAGCGATGAATCGATTGTAAGCTCGACGCTGTTCTGCTAATGTCTGAATGATTGATCGTACAGGAACGTTCGGGAATAATTTCTTGCGGGCAGGAGGCCGGGTTTCTTTACACTCGGCGGTTTGATACACTTATCTACAGATAAGGTATGTTCTCGTACGAGGAGGTGCGACATGGCGGGTACAAAGATTACCTGGCTGGGACACGCCGGGTTCCGGATTGTTTCTCCGGAAGGCAAGGTTATTCTCATAGACCCGTGGTTCGAGGGGAACCCGCTGGCCCCGTTCGGCGTCAACGACCTGAAGGAAGCCGACCTGTTGCTGGTAACCCACGATCATTTCGATCACAGCGGCGACGCCGCGCTAATAGCGATTAACACCGGGGCCACGATCGTCGGCATGCCGGAGACAATGCGGCGGCTCTGCGATGAAGAAGGAGTTCCGGAAAGCCAGATCGTGTTGGGAACGGGAATGAACATCGGCGGCACGTACCGGGAGGACGGAATCGAAATTACCATGGTACAGGCCTTTCATTCCTCCCAGACAGGGGCGCCGGCCGGTTACATCGTCAGGATGGAAGACGAGTTTACCATCTATCACGCCGGTGACACGGGTATCTTCGGTTCCATGCAGATCTGGGGCGAACTGTTCGACATCGACCTGGCACTGCTTCCCATCGGTTCCGTCTTTACCATGGATCCGCTGCAAGCTGCCATGGCGGCGAAACTTCTTCGGGCAAAACGTGTAATTCCAATGCATTACAAGACGTTTCCCGTGCTCGTCCAGGACGCGGCTTCTTTCGAGGAAGCACTGGCGGAAATTGTTCCGGAAGCCGAGGCCGTTGTCGCCGAGGTGGGACGGGAAATGTTGTTTTGAGGCTGCGGCGGCGAGAATGCCGGGAAAAATGTTCCGGGACCGCGGTCGATCCGATGCCTATAACAAAGAAAGAAGGACACGATCATGAAAAAGGCAATCCTTATTATTCTGGTGGGGATGTTCGTTCTGGGCGGTTGTGCAACCATGTCTGAACAGTCAAAAACGAAGAAAGGGGCTGTTTACGGAGCGGCCGGCGGCGCGGCCGCGGGCGCTGTGCTGGGACAGATAATAGGGGGCGACACTGAGGGAACGCTTATCGGCGCGGCTGCCGGGGCGGCTATCGGGGGCGCCGGGGGCGCCGGCGTCGGTCACATGATGGACAAGCAGGAGGCAGAGATGCGCGAGGCGCTGGCGACGTCGGAAGCGGTGGCGGTCAGGCGCGAGGGTGAACTGTTGGCTCTTACCTTCAAGGGAGATGTTACCTTCGACTACGATTCCGATGTTGTGCGGCCCGGACTGTACACCGAAATAGACCGCATCGCCGAGATTATGATCCGGTATCCGCAGACAGTGATCCTGGTTGAAGGACACACGGACAGCACGGGGTCGGAAGAGTACAACCAGGATTTGTCCGAGCGACGTGCCGCCAGTGTTGCAACCCTGCTCGTGGAACGCGGGGTCCAGGAATCGAGGATCCGGGTCATCGGTTACGGCGAGAGTCAGCCCGTCGCAACCAACGAAACGGCGGACGGGCGCCGGTTGAACCGTCGCGTGGAAATCAGAATCGATCCGGAAACTCAACGATAGCCGTTGCACCGAAGAACGGGGCGATTCTGTTCCGGACAGTTTAACCGTTTTGTCAAATAACTTCTCTTTACGTCATGCTCAAAGAACCACTGCACGCCTGGTATCGTTTTAGCAGGCGGTTCTTTGTGTCAAATACTGTTTGCCGGGCATGAAAGCGGTACCATTCCCTGGTCGGATAATTATTGACAAATTTTCATAAATAGTACGAAAGTAAGAAAAACAACGAGCGGAGGATGAAAAAATGAAAAGAATACTTTCAGTTTTATTCGTCGGCTCCCTTGTGCTATTTGCCATGAGCTTGGCGGTTTATGGCGCGGACGGGTTGTACGCCCATTACAAGCTGGGGCTGGGTATATTGACGGATAGTGATGTGACGGATGCGGCTGCGCCGGGAACATCGATAGAGCTGGAATACGACGATGACCTGGCCATAGCGGTCGGCATCGGCTATGCCGTGGGAGCGGTCAGGGGCGAGGCCGAACTGGCTTTTCTCAACAATGATCTGGATAAAGTAGTCCTCAGCGGGGTTCCCCAGGCTGTCTGGTCGGGAGGCGCGTCGAGCCGGGCTTTACTCCTCAACGGATATTACGATTTCCTGAATTCTACTCCGGTGACGCCCTTCGTGAGTGCCGGTATCGGTATTGCCCGCGTTGATGTGGGGAATATCAATTACGTAGCAGGCGGGGGGCAACAGGGCGGTCATGACACGGTTTTCGCGTACCAGCTCGGGGCGGGCGTTGCATATGAGATTACCAGACGGTTCACCGTTGATGTGACCTATCGCTACTTCGGAACCTCGGATGCTGATTTCCGGCCGAACATGGAGATGGAATACGGGAGTCACAATATTTACGCAGGGTTACGAGTTTCTTTTTAATAATATAACGGTTCCTCCGGAGGATCAGCTGCATGGCATGCCGGGTTCTTTTTGTCTGCCTGTAAGCCCGGCGGGCGAAACTGACGGCGTTTAAGGAGTATGGTTCCGCTGCCCGATTCTTTCGGACGTAAAAATATCAGTCGGAAAATGGCTTGTCCTTCCACCAGGGATAAAAATCGGGCATGTCGGAGCTCGGTTTCATGGTGAACCGGGACGGCCGTTTTTCCTTGAACGACAAGACGCCTTCCTTCGAGTCTTCTGAGTCGAGCATGTAACCGAAACCCTTCGATTCCAGAATGTGCGTGTTCATGGGATCGGTTTCGCCGAGCATTTTCCACAGAAGCTGTCGAGCCAGAGCGGTTGAGACGGCCGACGTATTGTCGGCGATTTCACGGGCAATCTGCCGGGCGGTGGTTAACAGTTCTTCCGCAGGGACAACCCTGCTGAAAAGCCCCATTTCAAGACCTTCGCGGGCGTTGAAGAGACGTCCCGTCAGGATGAGTTCGGCGGCCCTGCTGATACCGACGATGCGAGGCAGGAAAAAAGTGCTGCATCCCTCGGGCACAACGCCGCGACGGTTGAAAACAAAACCGATTTTTTGCGCGGTTTCCGAGGCGATGCGAATGTCCATCGCCAGGGTCATGGTAATGCCGACTCCCACGGCGTTTCCGTTCAGGGCGGCAATGACGGGTTTTTTCATGTTAAACAGGCGAAGCGTCACCTGTCCCGCCGTGTCGCGGAAAGAATGTTCGTCCGATTTTCTGAAACCGCCGGCGCTCAGATCCGCGCCGGCGCAATAGGCGCGACCGGCGCCTGTAAATATGATTACGCGGATCGTGTCGTCTTCATCGGCACGGTCGAGGGCGTCCAGTATTTCCTCCATCATGACGGGCGTCCAGGCGTTGAGCGCTTCGGGCCTGTTAAGTGTGACCAGTGCGATCCCGTCTTCCTGTTTGTACGTGATCTGTTCGTAATCCATTGATGCTATCCTCCAAGAATGTGCAGTCGTAACTTTAGAAGTCAGACCCGACTTTCGCCAATACGCCGAGGCGTCATGCGTAACTATACGTATTAATACGCAATACAGCGATAAAAACG
>DSBH01000301.1 GCA_011056825.1 Deltaproteobacteria bacterium
GAACAGGCCCCCAGATGCACTACCGCCTCGATATCCCCGCCGACCCGGTCCTCCAGAACCATCTCCAGGAAACGGCTCTTGTGCAGGTAATCCTCAAATCGCCGTGACACCAGGTTTTTCCACTTGTCCGACGACCCGAGGTGATCCACGATCAGAATATTGTCTATTCCCTCGTTGTTGAGTTTCCAGACCAGCGCGCTTCCGATGAAACCGGCTCCTCCCGTTACGATTATCATGTCCGCGCTTCTCCTTTACATGGCTGCAGCGGCCTTTTCTATTCCCTGAGTGACCGCCCTGCTTCGCTCATCTGTCATGATAACCGGAACCGCCATAAAGAGAGATCGCGCCAGCAGGTCTTCGGCGTGAGGAATATGTTCAACGGAATAGTCCACCGTACCGGTATACAGCGGGCTGGTAAAGGGATATCCTTTCGAATTTGCCGTTGCTCCGGCTATCAGGTGTTCCCACCGGGGTGCGTAATGCCAGGCGTTTTCCTTGTAATAGATCGAATCAACGCCGTTGTCTTTGAGCTCCCCCTGGAGTGCCCTTGCCGCCCTTTCATCGGGCAGGGAAAATCCGATAAAGGTCGCCGTGTCTCCCGCGGGATCGACATGTTCCCGGAAAGTTATGCCGGGCACCGTGCTCAACGCTTCCCGAAGCGCCGCCTTGTTGCGGCGCTGACCGGCGATAATCTCGTCGAGTTTTCTCAGCTGAGCGAGACCTACCGCGCCCTGCAACTCTCCCATGCGGTAATTGAATCCCAGAAACGAGCGTCCCTCCTGCGCCCGTCCCACCGCCGGGTTGTGATCGTGGCCGTGGTCGTGGTACCAGTCGGCCCGGTCGTAGAGCCGCTTGCTGTCGGTTATGACCAGGCCGCCTTCGCCGGTGGTCATGGTCTTGTAATAATCAAAGCTGAAAATCCCCATGTCGCCGAAGGTTCCCAGTTTTTTTCCTCCCACGCTGCCCCCGCAGGCCTGGGCGTTGTCTTCCAGCACGAGCAGACCGTGTTTGCGCGCCACGGCGACGATTTCCTCTATTCGGGCCGCCGAACCGCACATGTGCACGGGAATAACAGCCCGCGTTCGGGACGTCAGGCGCTTTTCCACGGCACCGGGATCAAGGTTGAAGGTGTCGTCGATGTCGGCCATAACGGGAATGGCGCCGACCTCGAGAACCGACTCATACGTGGCGATGAAATCGAAGGCCGGCACGATCACCTCGTCTCCGTGGCCCACGTCGAGCGCGGTCAGGGCCACCTTCAGTGCCGCCGAACCGGAGGTGACGCCCAGCGCGTGAGCCGCGCCCAGATAGTCGGCGAAAGCCTTCTCGAATTCCGCCACTTTATACACGCCCTTACGCTTATCATGAAAATCATAACGGCTAAGAACGCCCGTTTCCAGTACCTCCATGACTTCCTTTATTTCTTCATTTCCTATCAGTTCGGCTCCCGCCATATCGACTCCTCCTTCACGATGCTTCCTCTCGTCCTAAAAGGCCTCGTTGTAAATCTCGATCGCGTCCTCCGGTGACAGGGCCCGGGGGTTATTCTCCAACGGCCTCGACACCTTCATGGCCTGTTCGGCTATTTCATCAAAGTCGTCCCGCGCGATGCCCAGCGTCTCCAGGGTACTGTCGACACCGCAGTCACCTATCAATTCCTCCACGGCGTCGACGGCGTACATCGCCGCTTCCCGCAACGAACAATCCTCTACTGGTTCACCCATTGTCTCGGCGACGGCGGCGTATTTCTCCAGCGCCGCGGGAAGATTGAACCGCATGACCACGGGCAGCAGCACGGTATTGGCCAGACCGTGTGGAATTCCGTAGCGTCCTCCCAGCGGATAGGAAAGGGAGTGAACCGCCGTGACGCCCGCGTTTGCCAGTCCCAGCCCGGCGTAGAGGCTCCCCAGCAACATTCCTTCACGGGCGTCGGCGTCCGAACCGTTGTGAACAGAGGTTCTCAGGTTCTCCGCGATAAGTCGTATCGCCTCGAGAGAAAAGAGTTCGCTCATGGGGCTCGCCTGGCGGGACGTAAATGATTCGAACGCGTGACAGAAGGCGTCGATACCGGTAGCGGCCGTGACCGCCGGGGGTACGGACAGGGTCAGCAGCGGATCGAGCAGGGCTATATCCGGGTACAGAAAAGGACTGTTCATTCCCTCTTTCTTTCGAAGATCGTTCCGTATGAATACCGCCGTGAAGGTTACCTCGCTTCCCGTGCCCGCCGTGGTGGGAACCATGATCGTCGGTAATCCCGGTCCGGGAACGCGGTCAAGCCCGAGATACTGTTCAGCCCGGTCTTTCCCTCGCGCGAGCGCCGCCATGGCCTTGGCGGCGTCCATTGCGCTGCCGCCGCCGATACCTATGACGACATCGGCATTCGCGTCCCGTATCAGTTGCGCCCCCTCGTCGGCGATCTCAAGAGGAGGTTCGCCGACGACCCGGTCAAACAGGACGTGCTCAAGACCGTTGCCGTCCAGCAGTTCTGCTGTCCGCGCGGCCGTTCCTGAGCGGGCCAGCGTCCCGTCCATGACAATAAAAGGTTTCGTACCGCCGAGTTCACCAACGGCGCCAGCGATCCCTTCGAAGGCTCCCCGTCCGAAAATTATTTTTTTTGCTCCTCTGAACGTAAACAAATCGGTCATGCGCATATCCCCGTTTCCTGCGGCATCAGGATTTTCCGCCGTATTCTTCGGCAGGGCTTCTCCGCTTGCCCTTACCTGCGGAAATCGTGGTGTCGCTCTGAGGCCGGATTCCACCGGCCTGATTGGTTGCTTTCGGGATTTTGTAAGGGTCGCCCGGAGGAATGTCAAGGTTTTTGTTTTGCTTTCTTGATCCCGATGTCTTGCCTTCGCCGTAGCGTTCAACCTGCCGGCAGATGCCGCGAATAATCTTGACGTCCCGGGCCCGGAGCGTTGTACGGGAAAATAAATTACGCACCGCCACCATCCAGTAATCGGGATTCTCGGCATTGATAAAATCAATTTTGAGAAACAGGTCGCGGAGTGAGTCGTACATGGCCTCCAGCTCCACGGAGGAAGCGAGCCTGGGGATACGCGGCGGCGCCGGATGTTCTCCCCGCCAGGAAAACAACTCGTAACAGACGATCATGACCGCGTGAGACAGGTTGAGGGACGTAAAGTTTTCCGACGTCGGTATGCCCGCGATAATGTGACACCGCTGCAATTCCCGGTTCGTCAGGCCGCGATCCTCGGGTCCGAACACCAGTGCCACGCGGTTGACCCGGGAAACGGGAGCGATCGCGGCCCCCAGGTCCGTCGACGACATGATGGCCCCGCGCAGGTTGGAACCTCCGCGGCGGGCCGTCGTTCCGACAACGTACTGGAATGAAGCGAGCGCTTCGTCGAGAGAGTATACACAGCGGATCTTTTCGACAACCTGTTTCGCCGCATGAGTCGCCATTTTATCGATCTCTTCGCGATCAATCTCGCGAGGATCGACGACGATGATATGCTCCACGTCTGTGTTCGAGGCGCACCTGGCGACCGAGCCGATGTTGCCCGAATGCTTCGGCCTGACGAGAACGATGGACACATTGCCCATGTTCACCCGGTTTTCGTCTGCTTCCGTCCTGGTTTGTAGCGTCATATACGTTGCACCACTCCTGATCTTGGCTTATTATCACCAGTATGACTCGAAAGTCCACCGAACATGAACACGATGAAACGCCGCAATCATGGGAAATGCTGTTCCGGCGAGCGTCAGCGGATCTCGGTCTTTCTCCGACGGAACGCCAGGTGAAACGCTTCGCACTCTACCGCGATGAACTCATCACCTGGAACGCGAAGATGTCGCTCATCTCGTTGAAAACGCCGCTGGACCTGCCGGTTAAACACTTTGCCGACGCCCTCACGGTCCTCCCGATCGTTGCCGGCGCCCCGGCCCGCTCACACCGGCTTCTCGACGCGGGAACGGGCGCCGGGTTTCCGGGCATACCCCTCGCCATCATGAGCGAATCCCTGGAGGTGACCCTCGTTGAATCATCACGCAAGAAAGCTTCTTTTCTCAAACAGGCCGCGCGGCTTCTCGAACTCGAAAAGGCGACGGTGATTCACGACAGGATCGAAGGAATAATGGACAAACAATCAACGCGGGCGAGTTACGACTTTGTCGTGTCGCGGGCCGCCTTCAAGACTGCGCAGCTTGTCGGTATCGCGGACCATTTTTTGAAACCGGGCGGTGTGCTTATAGCCATGAAGGGCACGCCGCCGGACCAGGAAATCGAGGACGCGCTGGCCGCGGCCGCCCGGTTCGATATGGAGGACGCGGGACGCCGTGTTCTGCAACTTCCTTTCGGCTCGGGCACGCGATGTCTTGTTCTTTTTCGAAAAAAAGTTCGGCGTCGCCAGCCGTAACGCGTCATGCCCGGCAACCAAAATTGACCTTCTCTTCGCAATGCTTTTGTGGTAGCATCGCTCACTATTCCCGTAAAATCACGTTATGAAAGATTTTTTCTCGGCCGTGCGAAACATACTATCAATTGCAAATCAAAAGGGCGGCGTCGGTAAAACAACGACCGCGATCAGCATTGCGGCGGCGCTTGCCGCCTCGAACAAGAAAATTCTGCTGGTCGACGCCGATCCCCAGGCAAACGCGACGACCGGTCTGGGAATTGCCAAAAACGACATCGCAACCAGTAACCTGTATCACGTCCTGATCGGCAAGGCCGTGGCGGACGATGTGATCGTCGGCACGTCGGTCCCTTCGCTCGACGTCATGCCTTCGAACCAGGATCTTGTCGGCGTTGAAGTTGAATTTGTCACCATGGCGAAGCGGGAAGAACGGCTGAAAAATGCCGTGAGAAATATTGACAGAGGTTATGATTATATTATAATCGATTGTCCTCCATCCTTGGGGTTTTTGACGGTGAACGCACTGGTTGCGTCCGACGCCCTGATCATTCCTCTCCAGTGTGAATATTTCGCGCTGGAGGGACTGGGACAACTCCTGAACACGGTCAAACTCATTCAGGCCCGGCTGAATCCGCAGTTATTGCTTGCCGGTATCCTTTTGACCATGTTTGATGTACGTAACGGAATTTCACACCGGGTTGCCGAAGAAGTCAGGAAATATTTTGGTTCCAGAGTGTTTGCAACGGTTATTCCACGGAATGTAAGGCTTTCGGAATGTCCGAGCTACGGCATGCCGATATTCCAATATGATGGCGCGTCCCGGGGAGCCCTTTCCTACATGGAGCTTGCAAGGGAAATCCTCAACGACGGGAGATTGTGATGGCCAAGAGAAACGCCCTGGGTAAAGGACTGGGAGCAATTTTTACCGACCTGGTCGACGACGGGTCTCCCAAACCGCGGTACGTCATTTGCGGCATGGAAGAACTGCGGCCGAATTCATTCCAGCCCCGGCAATCGTTTGACGGCGATGAAATCAGGAACCTCGCGGATTCCATCAGGACAAACGGCGTTATTCAACCGATCATCGTAAGGAAGACCTATTCCGGATACGAAATCATCGCCGGAGAGCGGCGATGGAGAGCCGCACAAACAGCGGGGCTCCGCGAAGTGCCTGTTATCGTCAGGGAAGCGACGGACCGCGATCTCGTCGAATGGTCTCTTATAGAAAACATTCAGCGGGAAGAACTGAACCCGATAGAGGAAGCGGATGCATACAACCGGCTGCTTTCGAACTTTCATCTTTCCCAGGAAGAAATCGCCCGTCGGGTCGGCAAGGATCGCTCAACCATAACAAATTACCTGAGACTGCTGAAACTCCCCTCGAAGATACGGGAAGCCCTCATTGCCGGAACCATAACCGCCGGGCATGCACGTGCGCTGCTATCCCTGCAGTCTCATGAAAAACAGATGAGCCTGTTCGGTACCATTATCTCAAAAAGGCTGTCGGTCAGGGAAGCGGAGCGGCTCGCCAAAGAGACCGGCAAACAAACAGCCGCCCCGAAAAAAGCATCACGCAGTCCCGTGTTCCGGGAACTGGAAATGACGCTGTCGCGGTCGCTGACGGCCAAAGTCGTGGTGAAACCGAAAAAACGGGGAGGAGTTCTTGAGATACGGTATACATCAGACGACGAGTTGAACAAGGTTGTGGAACGGATCCTGTCGTCGGAAAGCCGGTAGCGACAGTGAATGTATGAAGACCCCTGTATCAACAGCTGTTGATAACCCTGTGCACAGGAAAGTATGAACTTGGAAACTATTTGGTCCGAAAGCACTAAAATTATTAAGGATAACGTCACCAATCAGAACTTCGAAACCTGGATTAAACCGATAAAAATCCAGTCCATCGAAGACAATACGGTGACATTATCGGTGCCGAACAAGTTCTTCAGGGACTGGATCGTCGACAACTATTATTCATTGATCTGCGACGCCGTGTCGAGCGTTGCTTCGACAAGTGTCTCGATATCATTTTCTATACAGAAATCAAGCAGTTCTATTCTTTCACCGGTCGAAAAGACGGCGGAGGCGGATGAAATGGTTGAACAGGCGACCCTTCCCCCGCGACCGCTGTCGTCGCTCAATCCCCACTATAGTTTCGAGCGGTTCATTGTCGGCTCGTCGAACCAGTTCGCTCACGCGGCGGCACGTTCCGTGGCTGAACAACCGGCCCACAACTACAATCCCCTGTTCATTTACGGCGGCGTCGGACTCGGCAAAACACACCTCATCAATGCCATCGGTCTTCTGACGATCTCGCTCTACCCGAAAAAAAACGTCCTCTATGTTTCAGCGGAAGAATTCATGAACGAGTTGATCAATTCAATCCGCTACGACAAAATGCCTGAATTCAGGGAAAAATACAGGAAGATCGACTGCCTGCTCATCGACGACATTCAGTTCATCGCCGGCAAGGAACGGACCCAGGAGGAATTTTTTCACACGTTCAATACGCTTCACGATTCAGGAAAACAGATCGTCGTTACCAGCGATAAATTCCCCAAAGAAATCCAGAATCTTGAAGCACGCCTTCGTTCGCGGTTTGAATGGGGTCTCATCGCCGACATTCAGCCGCCCGAAATGGAAACACGGGTCGCAATCATTCGAAAAAAGGCGGCCGAAAACAACATTGCCATTCCCGACGACGTCGTACAGTACATTGCCTCGGCGGCTGATTCCAATATTCGGGAACTCGAGGGCATACTGACGAGAATAGCGGCATACGCATCCCTCACCGGCAGTGAAATCACCGTCGACACGATCAGGGAAATCATGAGGAAACTCATGAAGCAGGTCAAGAAACAGGACATCACCGTCGACGATATCGTCAAGGTGGTGGCCTCCAAGTTCAACATCAAGATCGCCGACTTGAAATCACAGAAAAAAAATAAGGATATCGTGCTTTCCCGACAGGTGGCCATGTACCTGGCGCGGAAGCTCACGGAATTGTCATTCCCTGACATCGGCTCAAAAATCGGCAACCGTGACCATTCGACCGTCATTTACGCAAACAATAAAATAAGGGCCCGAATAGGCAAGGATGCAACACTGAGAAGCCTCGTGGAAGAAATTGAGGAGACCCTTCAAAGGAAAGGTTAACTGCTCTCCACTATCCTGTCAACAGGAAAGCAACAGGTTCCGTCGATATAAAGAATGGTAAAGCAAGGCAAAATAATGATTATCCACACATCAACAACTACTACTGTTACTACTATTTTTTTTATTTTTACCTGAAAGAATAGGTGACACAATGGATTTTTCTGTGGACAGAGATGTTTTTCAGGAAGCCGTACAAAAAACATTGGGAATAGTAGAGCGAAAAACAACCATCCCGATACTGAGCAATATTCTGATCAGGGCTGACGGTTCGTCGATTCGCATTGTAGCGACGGACAGGGAAATGGGATTGGTGGCGGACTATGAGGCCCAGGTGTCCGAGAAAGGCGATATCACCGTCAATGCGAGAAAACTTTATGAAATGATACGTGAAATGGAAGGTGAAAAAATACATTTCAAGACTTCCGGAAACAATCAGGCCTTCCTCGCGGCGGAAAAAGTTGAGTATCGTATTCCCGGTATTCCGGCCGATGATTTTCCGGATGTGCGGCGGGAAGACAACGTTCAGTGCTTCACAATCCCGGCGCGGTTACTTAGGGGCATTATTAGAAAAGTATTTTACGCTGCTTTCACTGATGAAACGCGGCCGAGTCTGAACGGCATCTTTTTCAAGAAGGACGGGACGACCTGTGAAATGGTTGCAACCGACGGGCACCGGCTGTCTCTTGTCGTGCAGGCTTTGCCGGAGGAAAAGGAAGACGGTGTCCCTGTTGAGGGAGTGATCATACCGAGAAAGGGACTGGGAGAAGTACGAAAAATGGTTGATGACGGTGAGGGCGTGGTTGAAATGGGCGTCGCCGACCATGTCATGGTGGTCAAGAAAGCCACCAGCATGCTGCGACTTAGTCTTATAGACGCCGTGTATCCCGATTACCGGCGTGTTGTGCCCAAGGACAGAGGTGTCTCGGTGCTGATCGAGAAACACCGGTTTCTGCAATCGCTGCGTAGAATGGGGGTTATGTCAACGGAGTTGTTCAGCGGCGTTATTATTTCATTGGATGATGGCATCATGAAACTTAATTCTACGAACCCTGATGTTGGTGAAGCAAATGAGGAAGTACCCGTCGATTATCATGACGGGTCGATTTCTGCCGGTTTCAACGTGAGATATCTTATCGAGGCCGTGGACAGTATGGAAGGAGAGACGATTTCATTCGAGATGAGAAGCGACGGGGGACCCGGTGTCATGCGGGTCCAGGGAACAGATGATCACCTGTGCATTATTATGCCGATAAAAATAGAATAAACGGATCGAGGAACGAAGCGTGTTGGAAAAAGAGACATATGGAGCCGATAATATAAAAGTCCTCGGAGGACTGGAGGCCGTTCGTAAACGACCTGCGATGTATATAGGCAGCACCTCGAAAGAGGGGCTGCATCACCTGGTATATGAAGTGGTCGACAACAGTATTGACGAAGCCTCAGCCGGGTACTGCGATACTATCGATGTCAAGATCCGGATCGATAACAGTGTCACGGTCAGCGACAACGGACGGGGAATACCCGTCGACGAGCACAAGACGGAAAAGGTATCCGCTGCGGAAGTGGTGATGACGAAGCTTCACGCGGGAGCGAAGTTCAGCAACGACAGCTACAAGATATCGGGCGGTCTGCACGGCGTCGGCGTTTCCGTGGTAAACGCCCTGTCCAGCTATCTCGAGCTGGAAGTGTGGAGAGAGGGGCGCGTGTACTGTCAGGAGTACCGGCGCGGGACTCCCGTGTCACCCCTGAAAGAGACGGGAACAACAAGGCGGCGCGGAACCAAGATTACCTTCATGCCCGACAGTGATATTTTCACCGAAATTGATTTCAGTTTCGATGTGCTGTCGAACAGGCTGCGGGAACTGGCCTTCCTGAATCGCGGTGTCAAAATCGTTTTGAAAGACGAACGTTCGGACAGGGAAAATGAATTCCTGTATCGCGGCGGTATTGTTTCGTTCGTGGAATATCTGAACAGGAACAAGAAGCCCCTGCACAAGAAGCCCATCTTTATCAATGGTGAGCGGGAGGATTGCCAGGTCGAGGTTGCTCTGCAGTACAACGATTCCTATATGGAAAATGTTTTTTCCTATGCCAACAGCATCAACACCACCGAAGGAGGAACCCATCTGGTCGGTTTCCGGTCGGCGCTGACACGTGTTATTAACGCGTACGCCACGTCTGCTGGCATGTTAAAAAACGGCAAGATCCAGCTTCGGGGCGAGGATGTACGGGAAGGACTTGCCTGTGTCATCAGCGTGAAGGTCCGGCAGCCCCAGTTTGAGGGACAGACGAAGACCAAGCTTGGAAACAGCGATGTGAAGGGGCTTGTGGAAGGCGTTGTCTACGAGAAACTCGGTGTTTTTTTCGAAGAAAATCCTGCCGTTGCGCGGCAGATCGTCAGCAAGTCGACCGAGGCTTCCCGCGCTCGGGAAGCGGCGCGGCGTGCCAGAGAGTTGACCCGGCGAAAGTCGTCTCTCGAGGTATCAGCTCTGCCGGGCAAACTGGCCGATTGCCAGGAACGGGATCCGTCGCAGAGCGAGATATACCTTGTTGAGGGAGACTCGGCGGGAGGGTCGGCGAAACAGGGTCGTGACCGACGCAACCAAGCGATTCTTCCGTTACGGGGGAAACTGCTCAACGTCGAGAAGGCCCGGTTCGACAAAATGCTCACCAGCAACGAAATCAAGGTCATCATTACCGCTCTGGGGACGGGCATCGGTGAAGGCGATTTCGACATCAGCAAGCTCCGTTATCACAGGGTTGTCATCATGACCGATGCCGATATCGACGGGCTTCATATCCGGACACTCCTGCTCACCTTTTTCTTCCGCTACATGAGGGAACTCATCGAGCGCGGCTATCTGTATATCGCGCAACCACCGCTTTTCAGAATAGCCGACGGCAAAAAAGCGATGTACATAGCAAGTGAAGAAGACATGGAAAATTTCATACTGGAAAACGGCGTGGAGAAGGCTGTCGTTTTACAGAACGACGGGGGGCGTCTTACGGGCGCCAAACTTCTCGTAGTCCTTAAAAAGGCCGTAACGGTCGAGACACTCCTCGACAAGTTTCATCGAAGCGGCAAACACAGCGAGGTGGTAAGGCTCACGGCGGGCGATCCCGCCTTCACTCCCGGCAACTTTTCCGATGAAACTGTATTGATGAAACTCGGCAAACGGATCTCCGGTGCGATCGGAGAGGCGGTACACTCGTTCTGGACGGAAGAAGACCAGGAACGAGGCGGCTACAAGCTTTTTTTTAAAATTGTCGAAAACGGCGGCGAGAATATTACCTGGATCGACCGGAATATCTTCAACCAGCCGAAATTTTCGGAGGTGCGATCGCTCCTCAAGCAGATGGAGGTCCTGGGCGAACCGCCCTATCACGTGATCGAACGGGACGGTGAAGAAGGGGCTCCCGCTACGGATCTTCCGACAGCAAAGGCCCTCATCGACCATGTTCTGCGCGCCGGAAAGAAAGGTTTTTCGCTGCAGCGTTATAAAGGTCTCGGTGAAATGAACCCGGAGCAACTCTGGGAAACCACCATGGATCCCGAACGCAGGACACTTCTGCAGGTTCGAGTGGAAGACGCTGTCGCGGCAGACGTCATATTTTCCACCCTCATGGGAGACCAGGTGGCGCCGCGCCGCGATTTCATATTCGAGAACGCCCTGAACGTCTCGAATCTCGACGTGTAAGCGCCTGACAGGGGTTACGCACCGGACCGCGGGAACGCTCTTTCCGCGTGATAGTTCCATTATACGGTGCGCCACCCCTTCGTTGTAAGGAGGAAAGAAACAGGATGGATCAGTTGAAGCAACGGAACATGCCCGTCAACATAGAAGACGAAATGAAAAGTTCCTACGTGGACTATGCCATGAGCGTTATTATCGGCCGGGCCATACCCGACGTGCGCGACGGCATGAAACCGGTTCACCGCCGGGCCCTGTTCGCCATGGCCGACTTGGGAAACCGCTGGAACAAGCCCTACAAGAAATCCGCCCGCATCGTGGGCGATATCATCGGTAAATATCATCCTCACGGCGATTCGGCGGCCTATGACACGATCGTCCGAATGGCCCAGGATTTCTCGATGCGATACCCGCTGGTGGACGGTCAGGGAAACTTCGGGTCCATCGACGGAGATCCGCCGGCCGCCATGCGGTACACGGAAAGCAGGATGGCCCGTATCGCCGACGAGATGCTCGCCGATATCGACAAAAACACGGTTGATTTCATTCCCAATTACGACGAGACCCTTGAAGAGCCCGTCGTACTGCCTGCGAGAATACCCGAACTGCTCCTGAACGGTTCTTCGGGCATTGCCGTCGGCGTCACCACAAACATACCGCCCCACAACCTCGTGGAAGTCTGCGACGCGGCCGTCGCGCTCATCAACGACCCCGAACTGACTGTGGACGACTTGATGCGGTATATTCAGGGGCCAGATTTTCCCACGGCGGGATTCATCAACGGCCGCGAGGGCATACTGTCCGCCTACAGGACCGGGCGGGGAATAATCCGCATACGCGCCCGGGCCCTTGTTGAACGAAATGCCCGGAATGACAGGGAAAGTATTGTTATCACCGAACTTCCGTACCAGGTGAACAAGGCTGCTCTGATCGAAAAAATTTCAGACCTGGTCAAGGAAAAAAAGATAAACGGGATTGCCGACCTGCGGGACGAATCAGACCGGGACGGCCTTCGAGTCGTCATAGACCTGAAGCGCGATGAAAACACCTCTGTCATTCTGAACCAGCTGTATAAACAGACGCCCATGGAATCAACCTTCGGCATCATCATGCTGGCCATCGACCAGGGACGACCGAAGTTGATGAATCTCAAGGAAATCCTTCAAAAATTTATTATATTCCGGCAGGAAGTCGTGATACGCAGGACACGCTTCGACCTTGCCCGCGCGCGGGCAAGACTGCACATTCTCGAGGGACTGATTATCGCCCTCGACAACATAGACGACGTGGTAGCGGCCATTCGTGCGTCCTCGAATCCGCGGGAGGCCTCGATCCGGCTGGTGGACGATTTCGGTCTGTCTGAAGCCCAGGCGAAGGCGATTCTCGAGATGCGGTTGCAGAGGCTCACGGGCCTGGAGCGCGACAAGATCAGGGCGGAACACCTGGAGGTGTCCGAGCTGGTGCTCGAGCTCGAAGGCATTCTCGCCGATATCCGTAAAGTGATGAACATAATCGTGGAAGAACTCGAGGACATCAAGAAGCGGTTCGGTGACGAGCGGCGGACGGAAATCGTGCGGGACAGCGAAGAGATCGATGTCGAGGACATGATCGTCGAAGAAGACATGGTGGTCACCATATCCCACCAGGGATACATCAAACGCAATCCCGTCAGCCTCTACACGAGTCAGCGGCGAGGCGGCCGGGGCAAGATGGGTATGGGAACCAAGGAAGACGATTTCGTCGAGAAGATCTTCATAGCCTCCAGCCACAGTCATATACTCTTCTTCACCAACAGGGGACAGGTCTACTGGCTGAAAGTCTATCAGATCCCCCAGGCCGGCCGGGCGGCCAGGGGGAAAGCCGTGATAAATCTCATTGGAATAGGCGGTGATGAACACATCACGGCGTTTTTACCCGTCAGGAAATTCGAGGCGGGGAAATACGTTTTCATGGCGACCCGGAACGGCATCGTGAAGAAAACGGAACTGCTTGCCTACTCCAATCCCCGGTCGGGCGGTATTATCGCACTCACGCTCGACGAGGGCGATGAACTGATCGGTGTTCACCTGACCGATGGAGAACGGAACATTTTTCTGGGAACAAACCGTGGACATTCCATCAGGTTCAAGGAAACCGACGTTCGCCCCATGGGCCGAACCGCCCGGGGCGTCACCGGTATCCGCATGGAGCCGGGCGACCGGGTTGTGGGAGCGGAGATTCTTTCAGGCGGCAACTCGATCCTGACCGTGTCGGAAAAAGGTTTCGGCAAGCGGACGGACGTGGCTGAATACCGCCTCCAGACCAGGGGCGGCAAGGGCATCATCAATCTTAAAACAACGCCGCGGGTCGGTTTCGTAACCAGCGTGTTGCAGGTTGCCAACGATGAAGACGTTATGCTGATCAGTAATTCCGGCAACATCATTCGACTGAACGTGGAAGATATCTCGCTGCTTCACCGAAGCACGCAGGGAGTCAGGCTGATCAACCTCGAACTCGAGGAGCGTCTCGTCGGATTCGCCCGGGCCGAGCGGGGCGAGGTGCCGAGCGGCGAAGAAAACGACGTCGCTCTCGATGAAGCGGAACAGGTCGATGAAAACAACGGCGCCGAATCAACGGAGGATGGTGACTGAGCTGTTCAATCACACCGCCGACCTCGGTCTGGAATGCAGCGGTTCCTCGATGGCCGATCTGCTGGAACGCGCCGGCGAGATGCTTGCCGGGTGTATCGTTGACAGGAGAAGAATTCGGGTGGTGGAGGAGCGGGCTGTAACGGCGGAAGGAGGTGACCCGGAACGGCACGCTCTAATCAGGGAAATAAAAGCGGTCACCTATCACGGCGTGACAATCGAGGAATCGCGGGGTATGTTGACCGCGCGGGTGGTACTTGATGTCTGATATCGTTATGAAACGCATCGACCGGTACCGGTGGACGATTCAGCCCCACGGGGACATGCGCGTTCCCGGCATCGTGTACGCGGACGATGTCCTGATGGACGCCGCCAGGAACGACGAGAGCCTCCGCCAGGTGGCGAACGTGGCCCATCTGCCCGGCATTCAGACGGCGTCGCTCGCCATGCCCGATATACACCGGGGTTACGGTTTCCCCATCGGGGGTGTCGCCGCCTTTGACATGGACGAAGGCGTTATTTCACCGGGAGGCGTCGGGTACGATATCAACTGCGGCGTCCGCCTGATGGCAACCGATCTTTTTATCGATGACATCCGCGGTCGACTGAGAGAACTGGTGGCCGGTCTCTTCAGCGCGATTCCCAGCGGCGTGGGATCGAGCGGTCCCCTGCGTCTTACGAATGCGGAAGAGAAACGGGTACTTGAAAAGGGTGCGGCCTGGGCGGTCGAGCGTGGGTATGGCACGCCGGCGGATCTCGAGATGACTGAGCGGCGCGGCGTGGCCGAGGACGCCGATCCCGACCGCGTCAGCGATCGGGCGCTTGAACGGGGCAGAAACCAGCTCGGCACCCTGGGATCGGGCAATCATTTTCTCGAAATCGAAGTTGTAGACGAGATTTTTGACGACAGGGCGGCCCGCGCGTTCGGCGTCGAGCCGGGACAGGTGGTGGTGATGATACACACGGGATCCCGCGGTCTCGGCTATCAGATTTGCGACGAATACCTGGCTCGTATGGTGAAACACTCACGATCACTGGATTTTCAGCTTCCTGACCGGCAACTGGCGTGCGCCTACCTGCAATCGCGGGAAGGAAAGGGCTACCTTGCGGCCATGGCGTGTGCCGCCAACTACGCCTGGGCCAACCGTCAGGTTCTCATGCACTGGACGTCGGAGACTTTTCAGCGCGTGCTCGAACGATCACCGGTGGACATCGGCATGCGCCTCGTTTATGATGTGTGCCACAATATCGCCTCCGTGGAGGATTTGGAGGTCGACGGCGTGCGGAAACGTCTCTGTGTGCACCGCAAGGGAGCGACCCGCGCGTACCCGCCGGGACATCCCGACCTGCCAGATCGGTACCGTGAAGTCGGACAGCCGGTGTTGATTCCGGGTGATATGGGCGCCGGTTCGTACCTGCTCGTCGGAACGGAGCGGGCCTTCAGGGAAACTTTCGGCAGCACCTGCCATGGCGCCGGCCGGCTGATGAGCCGCAGCAGGGCAAGAAAGGCGAGCGCGCGTCGGCAGGTGAGCACGGAACTGGAAAAGCAGGGAATAGTAGTAATGGCCACGGGGCGGGGAACGCTCAACGAAGAAATACCCGAGGCCTATAAAAATATCGAAGACGTGGTCAACGTCGTCGACGGAGCGGGCCTTTCGCGCAAGGTCGCTCGCATGCGGGCGATAGGTTGCGTTAAAGGGTGATGGTCTGATAGTGAAGACGCTCTGAAAATGAAATCGCGGATTGGTACATGCTCGATGGTGCCGTCCAGGAGGTTGAAAAAACATGAGTGACGTGAAAATACCGGAAGATGCACTTGATTGCCTGATAGCAGGCGGCGGGCCGGCCGGATTGACGGCTGCGCTGTACGCGTCCCGGTCGGGCATGAAGACCCTGATACTTGAAGGGTCGACAACCGTGAGCCAGATCACCATCACCGACCTGGTAGAAAACTATCCCGGCGTTCCCGATATAGGAGGATTCGAACTGCACAGCCGCCTGAGGACCCAGGCGCTCGCATTCGGGGCCGAGGCCAGGGCGGAAGAAATCCTGTCGGTTAAGAAGACCCGCCTGGGAGCCGTGGACGGCTGGACCGTCAGCACGATTGACGAATCCTATCACGCCCTGTCGGTCATCATCGCCACGGGAGCGCGGTGGCGCGCGCTCGATGTCCCCGGGGAGCAGGATTTCATCGGGAAGGGTATTTCCTATTGCGCCACCTGCGACGGCCCGTTCTACCGGAACAGGGCGGTGGCCGTTGTGGGGGGCGGTGATACGGCCGTCCAGGAAGCCCTCTTTCTGACGAAATTCGCCGAAAAAGTGACGATCATTCACCGCCGCGACCGGCTTCGTGCGGCGGCGATTCTTCAGGAGCGCGCTTTCGCGAACGAAAAAATAGATTTCTGCTGGAACGCCGTCGTCGACAAAGTCGAGGGAGAACAAGTCGTCACCGGCGTCACGGTGAGAAAACTGCACGGCGACGATGAATACGTTACCCTCCCCGTTGACGGCGTCTTTGTCTTTATCGGTCTCGATCCCCTGACGGACAGCGTCCGGGGGGTTGTCAAGCTTGACGAGGGTGGTTATATTGTCACCGATGGATCCATGAGAACTTCCGAGCGGGGTCTTTTCGCCGCCGGCGACTGTATCGCCAAACCGCTGCGCCAGATCGTGACGGCCTGCGGAGACGGCGCCACGGCGGCTCACGAGGCCTCGCTGCACGTGGACGAGCTGAAGGGGCGGCCCTACTGACCGGACCGGCGACGCCACGACGGAAAAAAAGGAGAAGGCGACATGCCTATTTACGAATACCGCTGCAACCGATGCCGGGGCGAATTTGAACACCTGGGATCAATGAATGACCGAGACAGCGAGGTGGAATGTCCGCTGTGCGGGGGCAGGGGCGCGGAAAAGCTGATGTCCCGGTGCCAAACAAAGGTCGAGATGTCTCTTTCGGATTTCCAGGCGCTGAGCGATGCTACGGCCGGCGGAGGGTGCGTCGGCTGTACGTCCGGGTCATGCAGCACCTGCGACAAATGAGTCGAACGAACACGGCGGGATCGTTCTTGCGGGAACGGGGACGGGAGTGCGCCGGTATAAACGGGGTGAGTAAACCCCGTGCGGCGGCCGGAGACGGTGATGAATGAAATCATACAGGCCTGGCAGCACCTCCCGGTATCGCTTGACCCGGTCCTGGCAAGTATCGGATCGTTCCAGATCCGTTACTACAGCCTCATGTACCTGGCGGCGTTTTTCTGCACGTACCTGCTCGTTGTCCGCAGAACCAGAACGGAGCACTATGAATTTTCCACGATCGTGATCCAGGATGTGTTTGTCTGGGCGATCGTGGGATTACTGGTGGGCGCGCGGCTGGGGTATGTCCTGTTCTATGACATGTCCTACTTTATCGAGCACCCTCTCGAGGTGTTTCTTCCCGTCCGGTGGTCCGATGACGGCGTTTTTTTTACCGGCATCAGGGGTCTATCGTATCACGGAGGCCTGCTGGGCATCACCGCCGCCGTTGTTGTTTTCTGCCGACGCCGGGGAATCCGCGTGCTGCGGCTGGCGGATCTCTTCGCAGCCGCCGTTCCCCTTGGATATACCTTCGGAAGGCTCGGCAACTTCATCAACGGCGAACTCTACGGAAAAGTCACGTCGGTTCCCTGGGGCATGTATTTTCCCCTTGATCCGACGAGGCGGTTGCGGCATCCTTCGCAGCTCTATGAAGCGCTGTTCGAGGGGCTCGTGCTTTTCGCGCTGCTCTGGCCGCTGCGGAAGAAATTCCGGACAGAGGGAACCCTGTTCGGTCTGTACATCGCCGGGTACGGTACAATCCGGTTTGTCATCGAGTTTTTCCGTGAGCCGGACCTGCACCTGGGGTA
>DSBH01000296.1 GCA_011056825.1 Deltaproteobacteria bacterium
GTACCCCGGTCATCCTGAGTCCTTCGACGGAGCTCAGGAGAAACCTCTGTCGAAGGATAGACCGGGCAAACAGGAGCCAGACAACAAACGTTCCCCTTTCGATCTGGAACGGTTCACTCGTACCGAATTAACGGGGTGTTGAATTGTCTGTACCGTGAACAGGCTGAACAAATAATTGATTTCGAGAAGATTGTAACTGAATACTACGGTTTTACTTCGCTCCAGATTCCCGGTGCCGTGAAAAATATTCCCGCCCTGATCGGGACTGATTGTGACTCTTCACGCGCTTCAACAAGTCGCCGGTACGCCTCGATCTGATTCCGGTACCTGTTTGATTCGGATGCGACGTAGTCATCGACACTTCGGCCGTCAGGGGGACTGCCGCTTTTGAAATCAATAATCCACCAGGACGCGCCGTCGAACACGGCCAGGTCGATAGCGCCGGATCGAAGCGACTCCGGTGAAAGGGCCTCTTCCAGCTTCCATTCGCTATGAATGATGGCGCCGTCGGCGTTGAGCAGGCCCGCGATGAAAGGGGAATTCACAGTGTCGGCGGCTTCTGTGAGAAGGGCGGGAGCGATGTCAAGCGCTGATTCCCCGTCCAGTCCCTCCCGTTTCAGAGCTTCTGCGACCGATCGGGACGACGGGAATCGCTTCTTTTCGATATAGTGTTTCAGAAGTCGATGAAGAACGGTTCCCCGTATCGCTGCTTTTCCGGGGATGCCGGGGGTAAGCGCCGTGTCCGCGCCGTTTTCAGATGTTTCCGGGAGGGGTTCTCCGGGGAAATCACTGCCCGGTGCTGCCTCAGGAATAGCCGAAGGCGACGGCGTCACGGTAAATGCCGGTTTTTCGGGAGTGATCTCTATTGACGGCGGCAGGGAAACAACCGGGCGCTTCACCACGTTCCTTTCGTTGTTGCCGACGGACGGGGGATTGACCGAGACAGAAAGAAATGAACCTTCCGAAGAAAGAGTTTCGATGCCCGGATTGACACGGCTTCGTGCTTCGTGTTCCAGGATCCACGTGAGCGGGCTGTCGGAAGGCGCAGAGAGACGGTCGTTTTTCTCGTCCGCAACGCCGCTCATGACGAGGTGAAACCGGGCACGGGTCGCCGCCACGTAGAACCAGCGTTTCGCTTCACCCCACGCCCTTTGTTTGCTGAACCGCTGGAGTATTTTGTAAAGGGGATGAGGGGCGGAAGCGCGCTGGTCTTTCGCAGTGGCTATGAGGTGATCTTCACGCCGTCCCGGAATGCGCTCCACGAGGTAGGGGGGATTCTTGCTGTTGCCCCCGGAAAGGGAACGCCAGTCGAGAAAGGGGAGAAATACTATATCGAATTCGAGTCCCTTGGCGTGGTGAATGGTCATCATTTTCACGGGAGACCGGGCCGTCGTCGGGTCGGCAGGTTCGTAAAAGCCGTCCATGAGGTTCTCGAAGCGGGCCAGGCTTTCCTGGGGGGTTCCCCGGTCGGCTTCGTTTAAAATTTCACACAGGCGAATACAGTTGGCAACGCCGGCCATGCCGTAGACGGCCGCCGTTATTCCCGGGCCGTCAAGATCTTCCCAGAATTTTCGTACCACCGTACCGAGAGGGTCCCTCCCGATCCGCATCAATCCCCGGTCGAGCGCGTGCACGATCGACCGCAGTTCCTGCCGGTCGCGACTTGTGCGCCGTATCTTGTCGATCCATGAACGACCTTCGGACAGGGCGGTCTCCACCAGGATCGAGATGTCACACCACGACCAAGGGGAACGCAGCAGCGAGGCCCAGGCGAGGTCGTCATGGGGGCGGACAAGAAGTCTGGCTGTCTGAATGAGGTGAGCCGCTTCCGGCCTGTCGGCGAGACGAAGACCTTCTTCTACCTGGACGGGAACTTCGGCTTTGCGCAGGGCTTTCAGGTACCTCGTGAGCCGGTTCCTCGTAAAGAGAAGGATTCCCAGCGACTGTGTCCCACCCGTTTCGACGACGAGCTTCTTCACCTGCGATGCGAGCCAGTCGGCCTCGTTATCACGGGCCCTGTCACGGTCGGGGTCGGCAAAGACGGCCAGGTCGAGACGGGGCGTCTCCCGTTCGCCGTTGATGTCCGCGGCCGTTGAGGGACTGAATGGTGTTTCGTCGGCGTCCGCGTCGGGATCAGTCATTACCGCCGTTCCGAAAAGATCATTCGCCCATTCGATCAGACGAGGATGGGACCTGAAGTTCGCTTCGAGCCGGAGGCTCGACAGAGTGAGAGGAGGCAACCCGGGGCGGGGAATGCCTTCTTTGGCCTCGTAGAACAGGCCGACTTCGGCGTTGCGGAAGGCGTAAATGGACTGCTTGGGATCGCCCACGATAAAGACCGTTTTACCGTCGCCGGGTTCCCATCCGCCGACGAGGTATTTAAGCAGTTCCCACTGGGTCCGGTTCGTGTCCTGAAATTCATCGATGAGAATGTGGGTGAGCCGGTGATCCAGAAAAAGAGACAACTCGGAGGGATCCGCGGTATCGAGGATGCGGAGGGCGCACTTTTCCAGGCCCGTGAAATCGACAAGCGACCGCCTCCGGCAGAGCCTTTCGTAATCGTCGATAACCTCGGCGCAGAGGATGATGAGATCGAACAGCACGTCGATGTCAGCCGGGGGTTCATCCTCGGCCGGGAATTCGCGAGTTTCCTTGAGAAGCGAGGCAAGGTGATGCGGCATGCCGGTGATGCGGTTTCCCCACTCGCTTTTTTGAAACCCCTGGTAAAATCCCGCTTTCGGGCCAAGTTGTTTCCGGGGCGTTCCTTCCTTTGTCAGGAGCACCCCGGCGATGGACTTCCAGAGGGAAAGATCTTCCCAGCGGGCTGACGGCGTCTGCCGGGGGAGCATCCCCGCGGCCGCGGCGCCTTCTGATTCAAGGTGATGAATGAATTCGTTCCAGCTGCGTCCCAGCTCGCTTCGCCCGAAATTTTTCTCGAGCTCGGCAAGTCGACGCTCTACGTAAAAACGGGTGCGTTCTTTCAGGACGGCGGTCAGGCGGGCGGGGTCGGATCCACCCGATTCGCGAATCGTTCCCGTCAGGTCGGCAAAGCTGTCTCTCCTTCGAATAATGTCGACCAGTTCGGTCTCCAGGTCGCGCCGGTTGTTGTCGTGGTAAAGAAGCCGGTTTTCAAGGGCGGTTCTCGAGGCGTGACCGGCAGGGAGCCGGTCGAGCCGCGTAATGGTAAAACCGATTGACTCCTTCGCCATCTGAGGCTGCATCGTTTCATCGATTATATCGAACTCGGGGTTGATTCCACCCTCCAGGGGCGCCCGGGCCGCCAGGTAGCGGCAGAAGCCGTGGAAGGTCATGATGTTGAGGGCGTTTGACGATGCGGCAAGGTCGACCCGTCCGCCGTGTCGCTCCAGTGCCCCGGCTGCGGACCGCAACAGAACGCCGTCCGCGTCGCCATCGGCGGGCTCGCCGCGACTCGCCCGCTGCAGGGCGTTCACAACGCGGCTTCGCATTTCCTGGGCTGCTTTTTCCGTGTAGGTGAGGGCCAGTATTTCGGAAGGATGTTCCACCGTTCCGAGGAGTTTCACGAAGCGGGTGGTCAGCAGCATCGTCTTGCCCGATCCGGCGGGAGACTCAACGTGAAACGACCGGGTGACGTCAAGGGCGTTCCTGCGTGATTCTTGGTCGATGAGATCAATGGTCACGGTCGGCCTCCTCGTCTCCATTCTCTGCTGCCGGCAGGTCGCGCGAAAGGCCGCGGACACAGGTTGTTCGAAACGGACACTCGCTGCAGAGGGCATCGGGTTTCTTGACATTCGAGAACGGGTAGGGGCGGGGATCAAAACGGCCATCAGCGAGGAGGCGTCCCATATCGGCTATAATCTCCCGCCACCGGTCGAGCGATTCGCCGACGCAGGGAACAATCCGGTATTCCATGGCGTTCAATGATTTGACGTGAATATATCCTGCGGCGCACGGTGCATTGTCGATAGTGTTCTTCTGCGACGAGGCCCATTCCCGCAGCGCCATGAAGTAGACCGCGAGCTGGGGCTCGGTGAAACGACTGCAGAGGTCTCCCCGTGACGGAAGCCTGCCTGTTTTGTAGTCGAGGCACAACCACCCTTCCTGTTCATTGAAATCGATCCGGTCCATAATGCCGCGTACTGGGAAGGGACATTCCTGAACGGTAAGATTCGTGAAGGAACATTCTTCGGTCAGGCAGCGCCATCCTTTCGACCGGTGTTCGGCCTCCAGGTCGAGCCACTGCTCGAAAATGCCGGGGAAGGCGGCATCGGCGGATCCCAGCAATCTCCGTGCTTCGAGACGCCAGCCGGGATGATCCGCCACGTCGGCAAATTCTTTCGAAACGCAGCGTTCGATCAGTTGTCGCGCATCATCCCGGTTTTCAACAAGATCAATGCCGGATTTCCTGGCCATGTCGCTGAACGAGGCGAAAATCCGGTGCAGGCGTTCGCCGCGCTCCCGACGGCTCGGGGGCGCTTCCGCTTCTTCAAGCGGTTCAACGCCGAGCATTTCCTTCACCAGAAAAATGAAGGGGCAGGAAAGGGCGGTTTTCAGGCGCGACGGCGAAAGTCCTCGGGAAAGTTTTTTGTGGAGAACAGAAGGCGGTGAAAGGGTCCGGTCGGCGCGAGACGGGGTGTCATCGCCGTTGTTTCCGGAATCAGCGGCGCGTTCCCATGCCGCCCGGAGCCAGGAAGCGCGGAGCCACGACGGGTCGGGATCGGTCCAGATGTTGATGGTGCGGTGGACCGGTTCTTCGGGCCAGAAGGGCGAGGGTGTGAGTGGTTTCGTGCCGTCCTGCTCGGCCCGAAGCAGTTCGATGGACGGCGCCGAATGGAGAATGCGGTTGAACACGACGCGGGCGAATTCGAACTGGCTTTCCGCCGTTCCACCCTGGACGCGGGCTCGTTCGGACCCGTCCATCAGGGGCAGGGGCCGCACCGGTTGCGGCAGGGAGTGGTCATTCATGTCGAGCAGGTACAGCTTGTCGAATTCAAGCCCCCGCGCTTCGATAATGCCCATGATCTGGATGCCCGCGTCTTCGGGACGTTCTGGTTGCGTCCGTTCAAGGGAAGCCCGGTGGGTAAACCATTCGACGAATTCTGCGGCGCTCATGGCCCGATCGTTCATGTCGGTCCGGAATTCCTGAATAACGGTCGAAAGGTGACGCCAGGCAAGACGGTCCTGCTCATCGGCGAGCACGGGAAACCCGAAGATTTCCCAGGTTCGGGACAAAAGATCGATCCAGGAAGAAGGGGCGCGTCCACCGGAGGGCATGCTGTTCCGGAGTTCTTTCAGCCTTTCGAACCAGTCCCGCAGAAGATCGTTCTCCTTGCTGCGGGTGGATTCGATACAACGTCGCAGTTCGTCCAGACCTGACGAAACACCCTTTTTGAGCCACGTTCGATCGGCGCGGGCTGCCGAGTGGCGTTCTTCGCGGCGCAATCCGTAATAGGTCGACAAGACCAGGGAAAGCAGGGTTTCGCGTTTTTCTCCTTCAAGAAAAAAGCGCAGGGGCAGGAGGGATGCCGTAAACAGGGGAAGTCGTGAAAGCGGAGAACCCAGGGTGATGTTGAACCAGTTTTCGCCGGTTTGCGGCGTGTTTCCCAGAAGATCTTCGAGGTTCGACGACAAGGTCGGTCCATAGGTTTCAACGTTTGGAACGATCACGCCGATCCGGTGAAGGGGAATGTGCCGGGCGTCTTCGACGAGCCGTCCGCAGAGGTAGGTGGTTTCCTGCTCCGGCGTGGGAAGCGCCGTCGCCGTGACATGTCCAGGAACGGATCGTTGCGGTTGTATGAAGGAGACGTTTGAAACCTTCTGAAGAAATGAAAAAAGATCCTTTTCGCGGGGCGATGGAAATTCGAATCCCAGGACAGAGCAATCGGTTGGCGGCGTAATCGCCTGTTGTCGCATGGCCTCGGGTACGTGGGAAATCAGTTCCTCGGGATGAAAATATCCCTGATCTGCAAGCCGCGAGCTGAAACGGCGGGAGGCGATTCTCCGCCACTCAACGAGAGGCGTGGAAGGCGGCCCCGAGTGGGGATCAATCCCGTGGCGAACCAGGATTCCGTATGTTTCGTCAAGGAGACGGCAGAGTGAAACCCCTTTTTCCAGCGGCTCCGGCGGGGGAGTGTCTTCCATGACGGCACTCCAGGCGCCCATGCGCCTCAGGTCCGGCGCGGGCAGTGTTTCCGGCCAGGATTCGTTCCATTCCCGGTCCAGCCACACCTTGAGACTGGCGACGTCGGGACGTTCCCAGGCGGAACGTTCTCCTTGAATCCGGGCTCGGCGGAAATCATGAAGAAGCCGCCTGGCCAGTCTTCCCGTTGACGTCAGCCACAGGCCGCCCGCGAGGTTCATACTCATTTTTTCACCTGTTCGCTGTTCATGGCAATTCCTGTGCGGAACTGTACTGCATGACGGACGCCGTGGCAAGTCCCCGAAACATCTCGATTTGAATTTGCAATTATTGAAGGGTAGGTGGTACAAAAAACATTACCGCCCGGGGCGGAAGCAGTGACGTGAGGAGCGTGCCATGGACTTTATAAAGATTCGATTTAACGATGATCGAAACGCGGCCACCGGCGACGAACAGACAGGCACAAGTCCGACGCTTCGTTTTTTTGAACCGATGTTCACTGTCTATCGTCGCGTGTGGCGTCCAGCCGTCGATATCTGCGAGACCGAGGATGACTACATCGTTCTCGTTGAACTGGCGGGTGTGCAGGAAGATGATCTCAGTCTCGAGATCAGCAACCGGACGGTCCGCATTTACGGAAACCGGCAGGAACGCTTGCAGACAAACAGGACCTGTTATCACCTTGCCGAGATAACCTACGGGTACTTCGAGCGTTCGCTCACCCTTCCCATTCCCATTGACCGGGATCGCGTGGAAGCTGTTTTCTCAGGAGGATTGCTGGAAATTCGAATACCCAAAGCCGAGCCGGACACCACCGTTCGAAAGATTCTGGTGCAGGGGCGGTAACAAGCGGACACCGGGCCGCCTAACCAAAGCGAACCCTGGAGGATCCCATGATCGAGCAGCAGATTCCGGGAGACTTGGAAGATATAAAAATTCCCGATATTATTCCGATTTTGCCTGTATTCAACGTTGTTGTTTTTCCTCACATGACCTTTCCCATGGAGGTTGTGGGAGAACGCGCCATTACCCTCGTCGACGAGGCGATGTCGGCGGACCGCCTGATAGGGATCGTGGCGATGGACAAACAGCCGGAAGAAGAACTGCCCAAACCCGAAGAAGTACGCCACATGGGCACGGTGGCAGCCATTCTGAAAATGGCCAAGACGGGCGACAACAAGGCCCAACTCATTCTGCAGGGAGTCAGCCGTTTAAGAATAACCGAGTTCGTTGAGGGCAAACCGTACCTCGAGGCGAAAGTAGAGAAACTTGCCGAAAAGGAGGCAAAGGGTCTTGAAATCGAGGCGCTCATGGCGAACCTGGTGGGACTGTTCGATCGAATAGTCAAGCTGTCACCATTTCTGCCTCAGGAGTTCGGCCCCATGGCGAAATCAATCAAGGAACCGGGTCCCCTGACCGATATGATCGCCACCGTTATCAACGCTACCGTTGAAGAGAAACAGGATGTCCTGGAAACCCCGGACGTAAAAAAACGGCTCGAAAAGGTGACGCGCCTGGTCAACCACCAGGTCGATATTCTGGAGTTGGGCAACAAGATACAAACGCAGATCAAGGGCGATTTCGACAAGAGCCAGCGCGAGTATTTTCTTCGCCAGCAGTTGAAAGCGATCAAGGAGGAGCTGGGCGAGGGTGAGGACGACGGGAAGCTGGAGATAGAAGAATACCATAAAAAGATCGAAGAAAAAGAATTGCCGGATGAGGCAAGAAAAGAAGCGGAGCGTGAACTGTCGAGACTTTCGCGCATGCATCCATCGTCGGCCGAATATACTGTTGCGTCCACCTATCTTGACTGGATAACGGAGCTTCCCTGGAACGATGAAACAAAAGACAGGCTCGATATCAAACGGGCGCGAAGAATTCTCGATGAAGACCATTACGGGCTCGAAAAGCCGAAAAGGAGGGTCATCGAGTACCTGTCGGTCCGTAAGCTGAAACCGGACACGAAGGGACCGATCCTCTGTTTTGCCGGTCCTCCGGGGACGGGGAAAACATCTCTCGGAACGTCGATCGCGCGAGCGCTGGGACGAAAATTCGTCAGGATTTCTCTCGGGGGCGTTCGGGACGAGGCTGAAATACGGGGTCACCGCCGCACCTATGTCGGGGCGCTTCCCGGAAGAATCATTCAGGGTATGCGGCGGGCCGAAACGAAAAATCCCGTGTTCATGCTCGATGAAATAGACAAACTGGGAAGCGATTTCCGCGGCGATCCCTCGTCCGCTCTGCTGGAAGTTCTTGATCCTGAGCAGAACAACAGCTTTGTCGATCATTACCTCGATGTCAGTTTTGATCTTTCGCGGGTCATGTTTATCACGACGGCGAATATTCTGGAAACGATTCCGCCGGCGCTGCGTGACCGTCTCGAAGTGATCGAGCTGCCGGGCTACACGCTGGAAGAAAAAATAAAGATTGCCGAACGGTACCTCATTCCGCGCCAGATCAGGGAAAACGGATTGAAACCTGGGCTCATACGTTTTACGAAGGCGGCCAAGAAGGAAATAATCACGTCTTACACCAGGGAAGCGGGGGTCAGGAATCTCGAACGCGAGTTAGCCAACGTCTGCAGGGCCGTGGCCAGTTCAGTCGCCGCCGGGGAAACCTCGAAGGCGGTCATCGGCGTGAAAAATCTTCAGAAGTATCTTGGACCTCCGAAGGTCACCTACGAGAAAAACACCCGCGTTGCGAAACCCGGCGTCGCCATGGGTCTTGCCTGGACCCCGTCGGGCGGCGAGCTTCTCTTCATAGAGGCGACGGCAATGCAGGGGGGAAAGGGGCTGATAATGACGGGACAGCTGGGCGACGTTATGAAGGAATCGGCGCAGGCCGCCCTGAGCTTCATTCGGTCCAATGCGGGGGAACTGGGCATCGATGAAAATTTTTATAATAACATGGATATACACATTCATGTTCCGGCAGGCGCCATTCAGAAAGACGGACCTTCAGCGGGTGTAACCATTCTGACGGCCCTGGCGTCGCTTCTCACGCAGCGTCCCATCAAGCAGGACCTTGCCATGTCGGGTGAAATCACGCTCAGGGGCGCCGTACTTCCCGTGGGCGGCGTCAAGGAAAAGGTGCTGGCGGCTCACCGCGCCGGAATTAAAACGATCATTCTTCCCAGGTGGAACAAGAAAGACCTGGAGGAGGTGCCGAAGCATGTCAGGAAGGACATTACGTTTCACTTTTTTGACGATATGATGGACGTGGTCAAGGCCGCCCTGTCACCCCGACGGGTCGGCGAATCGACGTCAGTCGAGGCCCGCAGTGGTTCCTGAGCCTCCTTCACCGCCGGAACGCATGAGCACTAGCTGTTCTCGGCATAGCGTCCCGTAAAATAATCTTCAAGAATTGCGGCGTGGTCGAACACGATCGGGTCGGGCAATGAATCTTTTGTGAAAGCACCAACGTCGGCGGCATCGTCGCCTGCTTTCGGTGTTCCCGAAGCGCGTGCCGTAAAGACCGTTGAAATGGTGTGCTGTCTCGGGTCGCGCAGGGGATCTGAATAGGTGTGCATCTGTCTGACAGAGGTGACCGCCAGGGATGTCTCTTCGAAGGCCTCCCGTTTTACGGCCTGTTCCAGCGTTTCTCCGTAATCGACGAATCCTCCCGGAAGGGCCCAGCCCAGAGGTTCGTTTCTGCGTCGAACGAGAACGACGCTCCCTTCATCGATTTCGATGATCGCGTCCACCGTCGGCACCGGGTTGCGGTACCGTTTTATTATTCCTCCGCAGTGTGGGCATTTTTCACTGGAAATAGTCGACATGATTCACCCGGTCCTTCCCAGCCGTTTTCATGCCTGCTTATAATAGGACTCCGTTGCTGTCAAGAACGGTGCGGGCGGGGGCGTGCGCCGGCGATGGAAATCCTTGACAATTGGGGGGCAATTCATTAGCCTACGCCATTACATTCTTCGCGGGGGCGGACATGATTGGTGTCGTAGTTGTTACCCACGGCAATCTGGGAAGAGAGTTGATACGGGCGGCGGAATTAATAAAAGGCGACCTCAAGGGAGTGGCTCACGTATCCGTCGATGCAACGAGAGGTGTTGAAGACCTGAAAAAGGAGATGACGACGGCCATCAAGAAGGCCGACAAGGGTGAGGGCGTGCTCATATTGACGGATCTTTTCGGTGGGACGCCCTCTAATATATCGCTGTCCTTTCTGAAAAAAGACAAGGTGGAAGTAGTAACGGGCGTCAACCTTCCCATGCTTCTCAAGATGCCGGACGCCCGGGCCGGAATGACGCTTGCCGAATTTGCCGATTTCATAGCGGAATACGGCAGAAAAAATATTTACCTGGCAAGCGCCATATTGAACCGGAAAACAGAAAATTGAACAACTTATTTCGAGACGGTGCGAAGCGAACGGTGAAACGATCGCTGGTTCGGGTTGATAACAGACTGGTTCATGGACAGATTCTCGAATCCTGGATCCCCTTCCTTCATGCCTCCTGCATTGTTGTAGTAAACAATGAAGTGGCGGGCGATGTCTTTCGGGAATCGGTTATACGCATGGCCGTACCCAGGGGCATCGAGGTTGTTTTCTGCGGTATCGATGATTTCGCCCAATGGCAGAATCCGGAAAAGGAAAGTGACAACCACAGGCACACGATTATTCTATTTGAGTCAATCGAGGACGTGATCAGGGCATATCGCCTCGGGTTCAGGTTCGAAGATCTCAACGTGGGCAATGTTCAAAACAACGTTGGTCGCACCAGGAAAATCGGAACGCGTGTTCACTTGAGCGACAGTGAAATCGAAGACTTGATGATGCTGGTGAGGCTCGGGGTCGACGTTGAAATCAGGAGCGTGCCACGTGACAGGCCGGTATCGTTCGCGGATGCCGTCGGAAACACGAGAGGGGACTGAATCGGAACGTCCCGTAGCAAGATTAACCTGGGGACGACAGAGCGGATTGTCTGATATGTGGATTTCGGCGGCTGAGGCGGCTCTTCTGGGAGGTTTCCTGTGCCTCGACAGGATTGTCCTGCAGGTCATGCTTTCGCGTCCAGTTATAACGGCGCCGCTGATCGGCCTTGCGCTGGGCGATCCGCTGACGGGCCTCATGGCGGGCGCGATAACGGAGTTGCTCTGGATCGACCGTTTCCCCATGGGAACATACCTTCCTCCTAATGATACCATAGCGGCAGTACTCATAGCGGCCGGCGCCATAATGGCCGGAAAACACACGGGCGGCGCGTCTCCGGAACTATTGGCGGCTTCAGTGCTGCTTTTTGTGCCGGCGGCATACATCGCACGGCAGCTGGATATGCTGATCGCCCGTTCAAACGATGCCGCGGCGACCGCCGCCGTGGACGACGCGCGCGGGGGTGATGCCCGGGCCATAGCGGTTCGGCATTATGCCGCCCTGGCGAAAACATTTATCCTGTCGTCGGTATTCATATTCGTTCTGCTTTTGCCGGGAACGATGCTGCTGGTATATGTGTTTCCAATGCTTCCGGATTGCTGCATGAGAACTCTCGTGATGGTATACTGGTTTATTCCCGTTCTGGGGGTGGCGATTGCTCTGGCTACCATCAAGGTTCGGGGGAAACTTCCGGTCTTTGCCGGGCTGTTGCTCGTCGCGATGATCGTGTTCGGCCTGTGGTAAATGGCGGGATGATCTGATGACCCTGAATGGACTCCCGAAATATACGCCGGCGGAAGGCGAAATAAGAGATATGACGACGGACGACCTGGACGCCGTTCTGGCCATTGAACGATCGGCCTATGTCACGCCCTGGAGCAGGGAAATGTTCCGGAGCGAATTATTTTTCGATGCCTGTGTCAACCGTGTCGCCCTGCGTGAAACGGAAGTCGTTGGATACAGTTGTTTCGCGCTGGTAGTGGACGAGGCGCACTTGCGCAATATCACCGTCGGACGGAGATGGCGTCACCGGGGCGTAGCGAAGGCGCTGCTCCACGACATGATTCGAATAGCACTGGAACAGGGCGCCGTTTTCGCCACGCTGGAAGTGAGACCCTCGAACACGGTCGCCGTGGAACTTTACAACCGTTTCGGTTTCAACGTGACGGGCGTCAGGCCCCGTTATTACGGTGATACCGGCGAAGACGCGCTGATCATGTGGGCAGACCTCAGAAACAACGATTACGGTCGGACCGGACGCGAGTCGGATTATTATGGAACAGATGCGAAAACGTGAAACGGGAATAGTGAGGTCGAACAGGGAAACCGCGCGGGGCCACTACGTTATTGAAGTGGAGCTTCCCGGGCTCTTTGGCGTGGTGAATCCCGGCCAATTTGTCATGTTCAGGCCGGGGGCGGGCGAAACGCCGCTCCTGTCCCGGCCGTTCAGTGTGTGCTCGCAGACTGAAACGGGCGAAACCACGAAAATCGAACTGCTTTACCGTGTCGTCGGAGCCGGAACCGCCCGAATGGCCTCGCTGCGACAGGGAGACACGGTCAACGTGCTCGGACCACTGGGGCGCGGATTCGACATGGATGAGGGCCGCCGCGTAATCCTTGTAGCCGGGGGCGTGGGCGTGGCGCCTCTCATATCCTATGCCGATCGCCGACGCGCACAGGAAGAGGGCGGTCGCGTCCGTATTATCGCTTACGTTGGAGCGGCCGACGAGGAATCGATCGCCGGTGTCGATCGGTTGGAACAGTACTGTGACGAGGTGAAAATCGCGACCGATGACGGAAGTCGCGGCTTCAGAGGCACGGTGACGGAACTGTTCCGGACTGACGTGGAACACCATGAGAAAACAGCGTCGGCAGTCAGGGCGTGCGGGCCGAGAGCGATGCTGTCCGCTCTTGCCGATGTCCTCGACGGACACGATATCGTCTGTCAGGTTTCCATGGAAGAACGGATGGCCTGCGGCATCGGCGCCTGCCTGGGATGCGCCGTCAGGGTCCGCCTCAACGACGGAAGCGTCGGTTACCGCCGGGTCTGCAAGGATGGGCCCGTATTTGATATGGAGGATATCGACTGGCATGAAGACTGACGGCGCCAAACGCCCGAACATGGCGGTCAGTATCGGCCGGCTGATGCTGAAAAATCCGGTTATTACCGCCTCGGGGACCTTCGGTTACGGGGAGGAGTTTGCTCCTTACCTCAACCTGGACCGGCTTGGCGGAATGGTACTCAAGGGAATTTCAGAGAACCCGCGCCCGGGAAACCCGCCTCCGCGCATCGTGGAAACGCCGTCGGGGTTGCTAAACGCGATTGGACTCGAAAACGTGGGGATTGACGCCTTCGTTACGGAGAAAGCGCCTTTTCTGGAAACACTCGACACGACAGTGATAGCCAATATTTTCGGCGAGAGTGCCGATGAATATGCGCGGGTGGCGGATAAACTGACGGGCGTGAAATGCGTTGACGCCCTGGAAGTGAACATATCCTGTCCGAACGTCAATCGCGGCGGAATGGATTTCGGCGCCGATCCCGAGCAGGCGGCCGAGGTGACCCGTGCCGTCAAAGAGGCGACGGATCTTCCGGTAATCGTGAAGCTCACGCCCAACGTCACCGATATAACTGCCGTCGCACGGCGGGTCGAGGCGGCGGGCGCCGACGCGCTTTCGCTCATCAATACCCTCAGGGGAATGTCGGTTGATGTTTACACGGCCAGACCGAGGCTCGCAAACGTGACGGGCGGCCTCTCGGGGCCCGCGATCAGGCCGGTGGCTGTCCTGATGGTGTGGGAGACGGTGCAGGCCGTATCAATCCCCGTCATCGGTATGGGAGGCATCATGAACGCCCGCGACGCGCTGGAATTTCTCATAGCGGGAGCACGGGCCGTCGAGATCGGTACGGCAAACTTCGTCAACCCGGCGGCCGTACTGGACATTATCGGCGGGATCGAACGGCATCTCGGCGACGCGGGAGTTGACGACATCAACGATATCATAGGGACGCTTGATTGCCGGCGGAAGTGATGACGAGCGGGGCATACAAAATATGGGAGGGCGTGTACCTTGTCGGTGGACCAGGCGTGACGCACGCTGAAGACGCCGCGTCCTTTCTTGTCGACTGCGGCGAAGACCTGGTAATGATCGATGCGGGCGCCGGTGCGAGCGCTCCGCGCATCGAGCAGGCTATCAGGGACCTGGGCTACGATCCCGGGGATATAGCGGCGATTATTCTTACGCACTGTCATATCGATCATATCGGGGGCGCGCCCCATTTTGTCGATTCATTTGGTTGTTCTCTTGTGATCCATGAACTCGACGCCGATGCCGTTGAAACAGGAGATCCGGAACAGACGGCCGCCCGAATCTATGGCGTCGTCTTTCCTCCCACGCCGGTCGATGTTTACCTGAAGGGCGATGAGGAGGTGCTTTTGTTCGGAACCCGTGAAATCCGCTGTATCCACACACCCGGGCACACGCCGGGTTCCCTGTCGGTGTGTATCGATCATCGCGGGAAGCGGGTGATTTTCGGACAGGATATACACGGCCCCTTTCTCGAGATGTTCAGGTCCGACCTGAGAGCCTGGAGAAAATCAATGCAGAAACTGCTTGACCTCGATGCCGATATTCTCTGCGAGGGCCACTTCGGCATTTTTACGTCGAAGGAGCGGGTCCGTTCCTACATAGAAGGATATCTGGAAGAATACGGTGAGCAGTCGATGAAATAAGGCCCGGTTCCGTCAGTCCCAGCTACCTCAGGCCTCCACGGTGCGCTGCATGGCGGCGGCGGCATGTTGACCCGCGCCGTTTTTTTCGATGATTTCAAGAAATACATCAACCGAGTCGGGACAGAGCTGGGAACCGCGTACCTCACTGATAATATTCAATGCCTTGTCGCGGGGCATTCCCTTCCGGTAAGGCCGGTCACTGGTAAGGGCGTCGTACGTATCGGCGACGGCTGTCATTCTCGCCCACAAAGGAATTTTTTTCCCCCGGAGCCCGTCCGGATATCCCTTGCCGTCGAAACGTTCGTGATGATGCAGAATGACGGGAAGAAGGTCCCGCATACTCGGAATGACCTGCAGTATGCGGTTACCTACGGTCGGATGGCTCTTTATGATCGAAAATTCGTCATCGGTAAGACGTCCCGGCTTCAGCAGGATACTGTCGGGTATGCCGATTTTACCGATGTCATGCAGCCGGGCCGCCGTCGACAGTGACTCGATATCGGTTTCGTCCATCCCCATGTGCTGTGCCATTTTGCAGACCAGATCGGCCACTGATTCTGAATGCCCGCGCGTATAATGGTCGCGGGCTTCGAGGGCGGTGATGAGGCTTGTTATACCCGCGAGAAAAAGTCGCTGTTCGGCTTCAAGACGTTGCTTGTCCTTGAGCATCAGGAGAATATGGTGGGACAGCAGTTTTTCAACTGTAATGACCAGCTGCTCAAGATTAAAGGGTTTCACCAGGTAGGAAGCGGCGCCCTGGCTCAGCATTCTCCGCATTATGGAACGGTCGCCGTTGGCGCTCATGACAACGAAGGGAATGCCTGTGTAGTCGGGAATGTTCTGAACGGCCTTGCAGAATTCAATGCCGTTCATGACAGGCATGTCGATGTCGCTGAGGATGAGGTCGGGAAGGGCCGTTGCGATGTGATCCAGGGCCTCTTTTCCGTCCCCTGCGGTAGTAACTCTGAATCCCGCTTTTTCGAGACTATTTTTGACCATGCCGCGTACCGTCAGTGAATCGTCAACGACCAAAACCAGGTGACTACGGTGGATCCGGTACGATTCAAGCACTTTTTTTATGGCGGCGTTGAGTTCATTCGGGGCGCTGGACTTTGAAATATAGGCGGAAGCGCCGACCTGGAATCCTTGGTCGATGTCTCCTTCAGTGTCGTGCGAACTCAAAATGATTACCGGCAGTCGCCGTGTGGCCGGATTTTTCTTGATTTCCCGACAGAGAGTAAACCCATCCATGACCGGCATGTCCACGTCGGATATGATGAGATCAAAGGTATTCGAGAGCGCGGCCGTCAGTCCTTCCCGGCCGTTTTCCGCCTGCGTGACCTGCATTCCCTGTTTTTCAAGTCTTTGGGACAGCAGTGTTCGAACAACAGTGCTGTCTTCGACTAGCAGTATGCGAGGTGATTCCGCCATATAGCATTCACTTTCACGGCTGCGGACAACCGTAACGATCATTTTTGAGGATGGTGGGCGGAACATGAGATTACGGATATGCGGGTTCAGAAGACAAACCTGCCCACCTCCGGCCATCCAATCGGCAGATTGACGCTGGTCCTTTAGCAATTTCAAAAAATAATTCGGGCACGATTCATTTGCCCCGTCCGGGCAAAAAGAGTATACGCAAATAAAACAATGTAACTAGCTGGTTGCTTGCCGCCATGAACATTTTTATTCTCGACCGTAATATTCGAACCTGCGCCAGGTATCACGCGGACCGGCACGTGGTGAAGATGATCCTCGAAAGCGCGCAGATTCTGTGCACCATTGTATCCCGGGAGGGATTGGAATCTTCCTATCGTCCAACCCATCGCAATCATCCCTGTGTTCTCTGGGCGGGCCGTTCGCGCGAAAACTGGCTATGGCTGAAGGAGCTGACGTTGCGATTGAATGATGAATACCGCTACCGTTTCGGACGTTCCGACGATCATAGTTCGGCGGTCGTTGTGCGCGATCTGGAGTGCCCTTCCTTGCCGGGCGGGGGGCTGACGGAGTTCGTCCAGGCGATGCCGGAGCAGTACCGTGTTCCCGGTGATGCCGTCAGTGCCTACCGGGCTTATTACGTGGGCGAAAAGTCTGAAATTGCCCGGTGGACGAGGAGGCGAATACCACGGTGGTACAGGGAAGCACTGGCTCGCACAGAGAAAAAAAGAGGCGTCACCGGGTGAGTAACAACATCGGTATTACGCGGCGCGTTTCAACTTGAAACAATGCCGTCATGACGGTAGACTTCAGTGATAAGGGGAATAAACCATTTGGTGGAGACTATCGAAAAGGAGGAATGCCATGAAAAAAAATACTCGTAAAGTTCGACGTGAAAAAGTTGTCCGCGTGCTGAACGAGGCGCGGGCGATGGAACTGCAGGCTATCAACCAGTACATGAACCAGCATTACAACTTGGACGATATGGATTACGGAGAACTGGCGGCCAAGATAAAGCTCATCGCCATCGACGAAATGCGGCACGCCGAGACGTTTGCCGAGCGCGTCAAGGAGCTGGGCGGGGAACCGACAACGGAACCCGAGGCGCCGACTGAAAAAGGGCAGGGCGTCGAAGTCGTTTTTCCATTCGATACGAAACTGGAGGACGATACGATTGAACGGTATAATGAGTTTCTCGGCGTCTGCAAAGAAAACGGAGACAGTACCAGCGTGAAAATATTCGAGACGATTATTGACGAGGAACAGGCGCATCTCAACTACTTTGACAATATAAGCAGTCACATTAAAAACCTGGGTGCGGCTTATCTCGCCAGGAAGGCCGGTACTCCATCGGAAACGGGATTGCAGCCGAGCGGTTTCGTTATCGGCACGGGCGAATAATCTGAGTACAACCGGGAGGCGGTCGAATGATTCCGGCCGCTTCCGGGTATTCAGTTGCACGTTTCGTTCAACCCCCGTAACGCTTCGTTGAAGCGTGCGGGGGTTTTTGTGGTTTTCGTGGGGTGGTCCGGGACAGCGATAAAGGCCATAATATTCA
>DSBH01000094.1 GCA_011056825.1 Deltaproteobacteria bacterium
GGCAATAACCGGAGGGTACAGAACTCAATCCACAACATTTGACAATATCTCCAGGGCAACACCTACCCACCCCACAAGAGATACGGTCCGGAAAGGCATCCCTGGGGCCATTGCAGGGCAAACATGGGCCCTTCCCGTGAAGGGGGAATAGAAGTCTATACGTGTAGACGGGGGGCTGTGAATTTTGGGGCGGGAAGTCACTCCTTTTTTTGTGGGCGACGCCAGGTCAAAAAGTTGACCTAGAGTTGACCTAGATTCATTTAGTCGCAAAAAAAGGGTTACGGCTTGACCCGTAACCCCTTGATTTTCATGGTCGGGGCGAGAGGATTTGAACCTCCGACCCTCTGAACCCCATTCAGATACGCTACCAGACTGCGCCACGCCCCGACCTTGTTTCAAGATGGGTGGAATATCACCAACCCTTCTCTCTGTCAAGCGTCAGATACGCTCCTACATCCTCGAGGCGCTTCTTGCCGATACCCCTGACATCAGCCAGTTCCGAGATCGAATGGAATCCTGATCGGCTGTCTCTCAATGTCATTATCGCCCGGGCAGTCGCCGGGCCGATTCCCGGAATCAGCACCAGGTCATCCTCGGTGACTTCATTGATATCGACAGGTATTCCCAGAGACAGCATCACCCTCGCCTCCATCCGTTCCAGCCGAATGAAAGGTCTGTGAAAATCAATCGACGCCTGTGACCCGCCGTGAACAGTTTTTTGAAGGTTTTCGTCGTCGAACAAGGATATCTTACCGGGTGCCGCCTGTTCAAGAACGTCGGCCACGGTGGGACGATTCGGAAAGAAATAGATGCCTTCCCTGGCGCCGGGCGCCACGACCTGAACGATCGTTGAACCGGCAGCCTGTTCCGAGCAGGTTGGCGGAGAGCGGAAAAACAGGGATGACGACGTTCTCGTCGCTGTCTTGACAGCCGTCACCGCCAGTCCAGCGATAAGCAGAATCATGACCCCGATCAGCTGTTTTTCCCTGGTTGAAGTGAACCAGCCCTCGCTCACGCCCTCACCCCGACGTTTTTCACAACCTCTTCGTCAACGAGAAAACCTCACTGCCCGATTTCCATGGCGAAGGCGTCGTGAAGCACACGAACGGCAAGCTCTGTGTACTTTGCTCCTATGACACAGGATATCTTGATTTCCGACGTGCTGATCATCTGAATGTTGATCCCTTCCCTTGCCAGAGTTGTGAACATCTTGGATGCCACGCCGGAGTGGCTTTTCATTCCCAGCCCCACCACTGAAACCTTTGAAATATCGGGATCGATATGCACCCGCTCGGCGCCCACTTCCCGTGAAACGACGTCCAGGAGCTGTTCGACCTGTTTTATGTCCTTCTTCGGAATAGTGAACGTAAGGTCGGTATACCCGTCAACACTCGCGTTTTGTATGATCATGTCAACGATGATACTGCGCTCCGAAAAAGGCGTAAAAAGCTTCCCCGCTATTCCCGGCTCGTCGGGCACGTGAATGACGCCTACCTTCGCCTGGTTCCTGTCGTAGGTTATGCCGGAAACAACTTCCTTTTCCATGTCTTCGTCCTCCCTGGTTACAAGCGTTCCCTCGTCGTCATTGAATGAAGAGCGGACGTAAAGGGGAACATTGTACAATTTGGCCAATTCAACCGACCGCTGATGAAGCACCTTCGCCCCCGCGGCGGAGAGTTCAAGCATTTCATCGTAGGATATTTTTTTCAGTTTTCGTGCCTTGTCATAGACGTTTGGATCGGTGGTATAAACACCGTCGACATCGGTAAAAGTCTCGCAGTAATCGGCCTTGATGGCCGCGGCGATGGCCACGGCGCTCGTGTCGGAACCACCACGTCCGAGGGTGGTTATGTTGCCCTTGCGGTCGACGCCCTGGAACCCCGCCACAATCATTATCCTGTGCTTGCCCAGTTCACTCAGTATAAAATCAGCATCTATTTTTTGTATTCGCGCCGCCATGTGATTTTTGTCCGTCACGATTCGTATCTGGGAACCCAGCAGCGACTTCGCCTTGAACCCCTTGCTGTTGAGAACCATCGCCATGAGGGACACGGTCACCTGCTCTCCCGTCGCGATGAGGGCATCGTATTCACGCGGTGTCGGCTTGTCGCCCGTCGCCGCGTTCGCCATTGCCGCCAGCCGGTCAGTTTCTCCGGCCATCGCGGACAGCACAACCACTACATCGTTGCCCGCCTGATACGTTCGTATAATCCGTTCGGCTACGTTGTGTATCTTGGCAAGATCCGCGACGGACGTACCTCCATATTTCTGTACAATAAGAGCCACGTTACGCAAAACCTCCTTCTTTCAGGGCCTTTTTCAGTAATTCAAAGCTTTTGTTGGAACGGCTTGACAATTCGATCGCCCTCTCTTCATCGGACAGGCTTTTCATTTTCACCATTACTACATCTTCCGGTAAACGATCCATAATCTTTTCCGCCCACTCGACCGCCGTCAATCCCGCACCAAACACGTAGTCATCGTATCCGAGGTCATCCAGGTCCGCCGGTCCCGCAAGCCGATAGACATCGAAATGATACAGCGGCAGCCGCCCGGGGTATTCGTTGACAAGCGTAAAACTGGGACTCGTCACGTAATATTCATCCGGAACTTCAAGGCCTACGGCGATCCCCTGCGTCAGGGACGTTTTACCGGATCCCAGGTCACCCACCAGCGCGATGACCATACCGGGAAGTGCCTTCTCTCCGATGATGCGCCCGATGCGAAGCGTATCCTCCAGACTTTTTGAACGCAGTATCAGCACGCTCATTATTCCAGACATTTACCCGGGCGCCCCGTCTCCCGTGTTTCCATGACCACCAGCGCCGTCGCGATGGTTTCCGTATGGGTGAGGCTCAGGTGAAGATGGGTCGCGCCCGAGCGCTCGAAGACTTCGCCGGCATATCCGTGCAGCACGAGGCCGGGTCTGCCCTCTTCATCGCGCACTGTTTCAATTTCCCTGAACCCCATGCCGCCCCAGACGCCTCTGCCCAAACATTTCATGCAGGCCTCCTTGGCGGCGAAACGGGCGCCGTAATGCTGGTACGGACGTGGACGGGAACGGCAATAGTCGATCTCCTCCGGCCGGAACATCCTGTTGAGAAACCGTTCGCCCCACCGGTCGACGGCCCTTTGTATCCGTTCTATTTCGATACTGTCAGTACCGACGGCCCCTATCATGGCTGGTCCCTCGTCGGTCCGGCAATAGCATCGGCCATGTCGACGACGCGCCTCATGAACCCCACGTCGTGGACCCGGACAATGTGCGCACCGGCCAGCACCGCCGCCGTCACCGCCGCCGCCGTCCCTTCAAGACGCTCTTCCGGAGCTCCGCCGGTGATGTTCCCGATAAAACTTTTGCGCGACGGTCCCACCAGCAGGGGCCTTCCGAGACATTTGAAATCACCGAGGGTGCGTATCAACGTGCAATTATCCGTTCCGGTTTTACCGAATCCGATGCCTGGATCGAGAACAATATTTTCCTCGTCGATGCCCGCCTGCACGGCGACTCTCTTTCGCTCTTCAAAAAAGTTAACAAGTTCTCCCTGAAGCGATTCGTATTCAAGGTCGCCTTTCTGCATGGTTTCCGGCGTCCCGCGCATGTGCATCAGAATGACGGGAACTCCTGCGGAAGCCGCGAAGTGCGCCATGCCGGGATCAAAGCGGAGCGCACTGATATCGTTGATCAGTTCGGCTCCTTCACCGACGGCCGCTTCAGCCACCGCCTTCTTGGTGGTGTCAACCGAGACGGGAATTTTCGATCGGGCCTTCAGGGCGCGCACCAGCGGAATGATGCGGCTGAGCTCATCATCCACCGACAACGATCCCGCTCCCGGTCTCGTCGATTCCCCGCCCACGTCGATCAAGTCGGCGCCCTCTTCTTCCATGTGAAGAGCCGCTTCAACCGCCTCGTCCACCGATCCGTATTTTCCCCCGTCGGAAAACGAATCAGGCGTCATGTTGATAATACCCATGACAAGAGTACGGTCTCCGAGAACAATGGTCCGTCTCGGCGTGGCAAGAACAAAATCAGTCCGTTCGCTCCGCTCCAGCAGCAATCGCATGCCCCCGGCGATATCCTGAAGACCGAACGGCTGGGAAGCAAGTTTTTCAAGAAGCCGCTCCACCTGTTTCCTGGTTCCTATTACCAGGGCGTCGGTTGATTCAACGGCACAGGCGACGGAATCCCGGGCGACGGCAACATCGCCGCCCAGTGACAACATCTCCTGTTTCATGATGTTGGCCACCTTGCAGCGAAGTCCCTCGACGGCGATGACGCAGTGTTCCATCTTCGGCAGCATGGCGGCAATACCGTGAGGATCGGCATTCACCCGTTGAAGTTCCCGCAATGCGTCATTTTTCGACAAGTTACGAATCAGTCTCATGTGCTTCTCATACGGGTCGGCGTACAAAACAACGGAGCCCGGCAATGGTGGTTCATTCCCCTCGGGTAAACCGGGACGCGAACGCGGATTTTTCAAAGGCCGGGAGGTACAGACTTTCAGGAATCCCGTGACGATTCGTTTTCTTCGCCGGTCGTTTCCGGATTTTCTTCCACTTCAGCGTCGGTCTTTCCCCGGTCTCCATCTGTCTCTTCGGCCGTTTTGTCCGGCGAATGCACCGGCGACGCCGTCTTCTTATCCTGTTCAGATGAATCGGGAATACCGATTATCGCATTGAGTTCACTCAGGTTCAATACTTCCTTGACCAGAAGTTCCTGAGCCATTTTGTGAAGAATATCGATATGATCGGAAAGAATCTTCTTCGATCGCTTGTAATTTTCCGTGACGATACGTTCAATCTCGGCATCGATTTTCCGCGCCGTATCCTCGCTGAAATTCTTGTGGGTCGCTATTTCCCGCCCCAGGAAAATTTCCTCGTCTTTCTTGCCGTAGGTGAGCGGTCCCATTTTTTCGCTCATCCCCCACTCGCATACCATCTTTCGGGCCAGCTCTGTCGCCCGCTCGATATCGTTGCCGGCGCCCGTGGTAAAATCTTCCAGAACCAGTTCCTCGGCTGCTCGCCCGCCCAGGAGAATGGCAATGTTGTTGATAAGGTATTTTTTCGGATAGGTGTGCTTGTCTTCCGTGGGAAGCTGCTGCGTCACACCCAGCGCCCTGCCGCGTGGAATAATCGTAACCTTGTGAATCGGATCGGTGCCGGGAAGAAGGCGCGCCACCAGGGCGTGTCCCGCCTCATGATACGCGGTGTTGCGTTTTTCCTCCTCGCTGATGACCATGCTGCGCCGCTCGGCCCCCATCATGACCTTGTCCTTGGCGTACTCGAAGTCCTCCATTTCAACCAGTTCCTTGTTTTTCCTGGCCGCCGAAAGCGCCGCTTCGTTCACGAGATTTTCTATATCAGCGCCGGAAAAGCCGGGAGTACCGCGCGCGATGACGGAATAATCAACATCGGTCGCCAGGGGCACCTTCTTGGCATGGACTTCAAATATCTTTTCCCGCCCCTTCACATCGGGCAGGGGAACGATAACCTGCCGATCGAAACGGCCCGGCCTGAGCAGTGCCGGATCGAGCACATCGGGGCGGTTCGTGGCCGACATGATGATCACGCCCTCGTTTGATTCAAACCCGTCCATTTCAACAAGAAGCTGATTGAGCGTCTGTTCACGTTCGTCGTGGCCGCCGCCGAGCCCCGCGCCACGGTGTCTCCCCACGGCGTCCAGCTCGTCGATAAAAATGATGCAGGGGGCGCTTTTCTTTCCCTGCACGAACAGGTCGCGAACGCGGGAAGCGCCGACGCCCACGAACATTTCAACAAAGTCGGACCCGCTGATACTCATAAAGGGAACACCCGCTTCCCCGGCAATAGCCCTCGCCAGGAGGGTCTTGCCCGTTCCCGGAGGGCCCACGAGCAGAACACCCTTGGGAATCCGTCCTCCCAGCTTGGTAAATTTCTTCGGGTCACTCAAAAACTCCACGACTTCTTCCAGCTCGGCTTTCGCCTCGTTGATGCCCGCCACGTCATTGAAGGTGATCTTCTTCGCCTGTTCGGTCATCAGCCTGGCCTTGCTTTTTCCAAAGGACATGGCTTTGCCCCCGCCCGCCTGCATCTGGCGCATGAAAAACACCCAGACGGCGATGAGCAGAATAATCGGAAACCAGGAAATGAGGATCGTCATAAACCAGGAGGTCCCTTCGGCCGGTTTCGCCGCGATGCGAACGTTTTTATCGCGCAGGTGTGAGACAATATCCGCGCCGGGAGGTGCATGTGTTTTAAATGCGCTGCCGTCGCTGAGAGTCCCCGTGACGGAGTCGCCCTGTATAGTCACTTCCCTTATTTTCCCCTGGTCCACGTGAGCCAGAAAATCACTGAATATAAGCGTATCGTCCCTGCTGCCCGGTTGCTGGAACATCTGGAAGAGAAAAATAAAAACAAGACACACCACGATCCACATGGCTATGTTTTTCTGAAATTGATTCACAATGGAAAACTCCTTGTATCCTGCAAAAACTTTTTACCGGCAGATAAAGCGTCGGCCTGAAAGAGCGGGAATTGTACCTGAATACCTGCTTTCAGGGGATTCGTAAGGGAAAGTGGAATAACCTTTTTCACGCCTTTTCATCGGCACGCGCGCACGATCCCTCATTAATCAAAATTCTGTGAAAATATCAAACAATTTCTGCTTTCATCACCGCCCTGGTCTCCTTTCTCACCCTGACCCGCTCGCTCAGGCAGATACCCGGAACCCAGATAATTGACCGGGCGTCGGCAAGCAGCGGAATCCGGCAGCGAAGCCGGCGGGGCACCTTGGCATCGATGAAAAGGGATTTCAGTTTTTTGTGTCCCTTCATCCCGAGGGGCTGAATCCGGTCCCCCGGCAAAACATTTCTCACCGTCAGCAAACCATCGATGGTATCCATGTCCATAAAGGCTATCCCGGCCGTTCCAGCGCCGGCCTTATCGACCATTTCCAGGCTCAGGGACCGGGCTATCGCGTCTATCGGCGTTACGCCCGGGCAACGGGCAACACATGAAAAGGATGTTCCCACCGTAGTCTCATCCGGTTCCGGACGGCGGCCAACGACGAGGCGGTCGTATTCCCGCCGCGCCTCCAACCCTCCACCGAGGTCAAGACGTCCCGACGGATTATCGCCCTCGACCAGGGACAGAACAGCTTCCACGTGTTCAAACCCCCGCTCGGGTCCGCCAACCGGAACCGAATTCAGGCACAACTTGATCAATCGGCGTTGAAGCGCCCGGTTACAATCACGTAATTTTGCAAGATCGATCTCGACGGGCACACGGTCGAAACGCAGTCCAAGTCGATCGGCGGCTGAATTCGTCATTTCCTTAAGCCAGTCTTCTTCGTCCCTGAAGATCTCGGCCGTTCGTTCGAGCGTTTCCGCGAGATTCGGATTAACCAATTCCGCCAATTCCGGCAGCACTCGCCGACGGATCCGGTTTCTCAGATAGCAGTCGTCCTCGTTCGTCGAATCCGTCACGTATAAAATTCCCCGTTTGTCGAGAAATTCCTGTATTTCGCGCCGCGTTGTCTCGAGAAGGGGACGAATGAAAAATCCGTCCCTGACAGGGAGCATACCTCTCAGACCGGCCGCACCGGCCCCGCGGAGAAACTTCATGAGTACCGTCTCGGCCTGGTCGTCCAGCGTGTGGCCCAGGGCCATTTTCGTGAGACCGTGTAACTTTCCGATTTCGTCGAAAATCCGGTACCGTTCACGTCGTGCGCGATCTTCCAGAGAAGCTCCCCCTCCATCGGACAGCGTGCCGGGAGGAATCGTCCCCGTCGCCAGTGGAAGTCCGAGGCCGTCCGCAAGGGTCTTTACGAAATCGGCGTCACGGTCGGACTCGGCGCCCCGTAATCCGTGGTGAACATGAACGACGACGAGCGAGAAACCGCCTCGCGGCACCAGGTCATGAAGCACGGTCAGCAGGGCGACGGAATCACTTCCGCCGGATACGGCGACTCCCACCCGCTCTCCTGGGTCGATCATACCGTACTTTTTTATTGTTTTCAGTACCTTGGCAAACATTATCCATCCGTTCGATCAATCAATGCTCTGTCCCTGACGGCGCCGTCACTCCCGGTCAATCGAAAGAACTCGCTGAAACAATGCCGGCAGTTCGTCCATGGACTCACAGAGATAATCGGGTTGCAGGGCAATGAGTCCTTCCCGGTCCGTCAGACCGTTCAGAAAGGCGCAACTGAGAACGCCCGTGTTTTTCGCCAGCATGACGTCGTTCACACCGTCGCCTACCACGACGGTCCGTTTCCTGTCGACCGAGTATTCCGCGAGACGGGGCGCTAGCAGGCGTTCATCAGGTTTCGCGTATGGTTCCGAATCCTTGCACACGATTTCCTCAAAATACTCCTCTATGTTCAATCCCTCCGCAATTTTCAGCGTGTAGGCCTTTCTCTTGTTGGTAACGATAATTTTTCTCGTTCCCCGAAAATGTTCCAACATCCGCCGCACTCCCGGATGGAGATTCGTGGTGTCGAGAAGATGCTCCCAGTAATACGCGGAAAATATTTCCAGAACCTGCGGCGCCAGTGCGGCGTGTTCCTGACCGAGTGCCCGCTCGACCAGGGTGCCGATTCCGTCGCCGATAAAACCGCGAATTTCTTCCTCACGGCGGACGGGAAGACCCGTTTCCGCCAAAGCGTGGTTGACGGCTGCCGCAAGATCACGGCCCGAACTGACCAGCGTACCGTCGAAATCAAAAACCATGAGATCAATTTCGGTCATTCACATCTTCTCCCGGGTTATTGTTTCCTTTTATTCATGTAATATAGCAACTCAATCCGACCTGACAAGGTGTTTTAGCGAAAAGAAGGCCGGGCGTCTGCACCATCTCTTTTATTTGATTCGACGTTTCATACTGTAAGACCCTTGAAGAACCTTACAAATCAGGAATGTCGTCATACCGGCGAATACCCTTGCGGGCACACGGGCCGGTATCCGGATTCAAAGACCTCACTGCAACGTTCCATACTGATGACTCGATATCGTGCTCTGCAGACAATCACTCGCGGATTCCGGGGGAGCAAGGTTCCGTTGACAATCGTCACGGCTTCGTGGTAAGGGATTGCCCATGTCATAGCTTGGATCCCTCGAGGGACTGAGACGAACGGTTACACAGCCACGCATTCCGGAGGCACCAACCCTTCCGACATCAGTCCGAAGGTTTTTTTATGGCCCCGGCGCTGCGGAGACGAAACATGGGAAAAGAAGCCATCGCGATTATAGGCACCGGCAAGGTAGGCACGGCAATCGGCTGTCTCCTCAAATCCGTCGGGTACACCGTCACCGCTCTTGCCGATATTTCTAAAACCGCACTTGAACAGGGAAACCGCCTCACGGGCGGACGAACTTTTACCGACCCCGTCCGGGCGGCCGAACTGGCCGACACCATTTTTATCACCACTGTGGATGACCAGATCAGACGCGTCTGCAGTTACCTCGCTGAAGAAGGCGTCCTCGGACCGGGCAAACGAGTGGTCCACATGAGCGGCGCGGGAGGCCTCGACCTCCTGAACCCGGCACGCGCAGCCGGAGCACGCGTTGCCTGCATACACCCGCTTCAGTCATTCGCCGATCTTGATGGCAGTATTCGGTCCATTCCGGGAAGCACCTTTGCCGTCACGGCCGAGGATGAAATCCGCGATTGGGCGCTTCAGGTGGTTCACGACCTGGGCGGCGTCTCATTTTTTCTGCCTGACGAAGACAAGCCGCTGTATCACGCCGCCGCCTGTTTCGCTTCCAACTATCTTGTTTCACTAATGAATATTGTCGTTTCTCTGTACGGGACGCTCGGCCTCGATTCGAAAGAAGCGGTCAGGGCCGTTTTGCCGCTGGTACAGGGAACAATCGATAATATCGCGAAAAACGGCGTCGATGGCGCTCTGACGGGCCCGATCGTCCGGGGAGACGTTATGACGGTCCGGAGTCACCTGAATATTCTCGCCGAGAAGGCGCCGGAAACGTTGCCGCTGTACCGGGAGCTGGGTCGCGGCGCCCTCGGCATCGCCGTAAAAAACAGGCGCATTTCCGAAGAAAAGTCAGCGGAATTAGATGCGCTTCTGAAAGGAGATGGTCTGAAATGAGTAAAGAGGGAAAGGCGCGCGCCGTCACGAAGATGACCATTCTTGACAAGAAAAAACACGGTGAAAAGATCACCATGCTCACCGCCTATGACTATTCAACGGCCGCCATGATGGACGAGGTGGGCGTCGACATGATACTCGTGGGTGACTCGCTGGGCAATGTTGTGCTCGGATACGACAACACCATCCCCGTCACCATGGAGGACATGATCCACCACACCAGTGCCGTGACGCGCGGCGCCAAGCGCCTCATGGTCATCGCCGACATGCCATTCATGTCATACCAGGCATCGGTGGAAAGCGCCCTGGAAAACGCGGGACGCCTCATGAAAGAAGCGGGCGCACACGGCGTCAAGGTCGAGGGAGGCCGCGAGATCGTCGAAGCGGTTCAACGAATGACCGCGTCGGGCATTCCCGTCGTCGGTCACCTGGGGCTGACCCCGCAGTCGATTCACCAGATGGGGGGCTTCAGGATGCAGGGGAAAACCGAAGAGGCGGCGCTCCGCATCAAGGAAGACGCCTTTCTTCTCCAGGAAGCTGGCGCATTCGCGATCGTCCTCGAAGCGGTACCGGCGGCGCTGGCGGGAGAAATCACCGAAAGTCTGGCCATACCGACCATCGGCATCGGCGCCGGACCGCAGTGCGACGGGCAGGTGCTGGTGGTCAACGACCTGCTCGGCATGTACGAAAAATTTACGCCGAAATTCGTCAAGAAATACGCCGACCTGGCGGGAACGATGAAAAAAGCCTTCCGCGAGTACTGCGACGAGGTCAAAGACGGCACGTTCCCCGGACCGGAACATTACTCGTAGCGACGTCGAACGGGATCGGCCGGGTGGTCCGGGAACGCCCCGCCGCACTATTTTTCTTGCCCTTTGTTGAATAATTTCTTATAAGAGGGCACCTTTTCGGCTCGATTACTTTTATCGAAAGGAGTCCTTCATGAATATTATTATTTTCGGCCCCAACGGGAGCGGCAAAGGAACCCAGGGAGCAATCATCCAGCAGAAATTCAACGTTCCCCACATTGAAACGGGCGTCATCTTCAGGCAGAACATCAAGGGAGGCACGGAGCTGGGAAACAAGGCAAAGACCTATATCGACAAAGGTGAACTGGTTCCCGACGAGATCACTATTCCCATGATCCTCAACCGCATCAAGGAAGCGGACTGCTCCGGCGGATGGCTTCTCGACGGGTTTCCCCGGAACCTGGCCCAGGCCGAAGCCATGTACGAAGCTCTCACGAAGGAGAATATCCCCCTGGATTATGTGATCGAAATCCAGCTTGACCGCGGGATCGCGAAGAATCGCATCATGGGACGCCGTCTGTGCGTAAACGACAACAACCATCCCAATAATATTTACATTGACGCGATCAAGCCGGTTGAAAAGGACGGCACGTTCGTCTGCCGCGTCTGCGGCGGAGAGCTTTCCACCCGCGCCGACGATCAGGACGAAGCGGCCATCGACAAGCGGCACAACATATACTATGATACAGAAAGCGGGACGATGGCGGCCATTAATTATTTCAAGGAGCGGGTCAACGTCATCAGCGTCGACGGCAGCCCGGGAGTAAAGGAAGTATCGGAGGATTTGCTGAAGAAACTCGGCTAGTATCCTCACTTTCTACCAGACAACAAAAGCCTTCCCTTTTACCGGAAGGCTTTTTTTCTCGAAAGCAGCTTCATGGACAGTATTCGCAATTTCAGCATCATCGCTCATATCGATCACGGAAAGTCCACCCTGGCGGACCGGATGATCCAGCTCGCGGGTCTTACCAACAGCCGTACGTTCAGGGACCAGATTCTCGACACCATGGACATAGAACGTGAGCGGGGCATTACCATTAAAAGCCAGGCAATTACACTCCCCTACCGTGCGCAGGACGGCGGAACCTATTACCTGAACCTCATCGACACCCCTGGACACGTGGATTTTTCCTATGAAGTGTCACGTTCGCTGGCATCCTGCGAGGGCGTTGTGCTCCTGGTCGACGCCGCCCAGGGCGTGCAGGCCCAAACCCTGGCCAATCTCTATCTGGCCATGGAACACGACCTGGAGATCATTCCCGTCATCAACAAGATCGATCTTCCCGCCGCCGACACGGAAAGAGTCATGGAACAGATCGAGAACGAACTCGGGCTCGATCCCTTCGGCAGCATTCTTTGCTCGGCCAAGGAAGGCACCGGCGTTTCCGACATCATGGAAGCGATAGTGCAGCGGATTCCCCCGCCCCGGGGAGATGCCGACAAGCCCCTGTCGGCGCTTATTTTCGACGCCCAGTATGATGCCTTCCGGGGAACGGTTGTCTTTTGCCGAGTATTCGACGGGATTATGAAAGCAGGGCAGGCCGTCCGTTTCATGCACAACGATACCGTCTATCGCGTCGAGGAAGTCGGCCGTTTTTCACTGGTGCGCGAAAAGAAAGAACAACTCGAAGCGGGTGATGTCGGATACCTTATCGCCGGCATCAAGAACGTCGCCGACGTTTCCGTGGGTGACACCATCACCGACGACCGCCGCCCCTGCGCGGCGCCCTTGCCTGGATTCAAGGAGGCAAAGCCGGTGGTCTTCGCATCCATCTATCCCATAGCCTCCGACGATTACGAAGAACTGGTCGTCGCGCTGGAAAAGTACAAGCTCAACGACGCCTCCTTTACCTACCAGAAGGATTCGTCGGTCGCGCTCGGCCAGGGGTTCCGCTGCGGGTTTCTGGGCCTTCTGCACCTTGATATCGTCCAGGAACGGCTTGAACGGGAGTACGACCTTTCTATTATTCTTTCCGTGCCCAGCGTCCGTTACCGCTTCATCCTGAAAAACGGCGAAACAGTCTACATTGAAAACCCGGCCCACTATCCGGAGTCCATGTCCATCGAAAAAGCCGAAGAACCCTACATTCGGGCCACCATGATGTTCCCCGAGCAATACCTGGGAGCGGTCATGAAGCTCTGCATCGACCGCCGGGGCGAGAACTCGCATATCAACTATCCCAGTCCCGAACGGGTTGAGTTACAGTTCGAACTTCCCCTTTCAAGCGTGATTTACGATTTCTACGACAGCCTCAAGTCGCTGACCCAGGGCTACGGGTCCTTCGATTACGACATCATCGACTACCGGGAAAGCGACCTTGTCCTGCTCGACATTCTGGTAAACGGCGAAAAAGTAGACGCACTCTCCCAGATCGTGAACCGCGCAGTGGCCCGGGAACGGGCGCTGAACACATGCGAACGCCTCAAGGAAGAAATTCCCCGGCAGATGTTCAAAATCGCCATTCAGGGAGCCGTCGGGGGCGAGATCATCGCCCGGACGACTATTTCGGCCTTCCGCAAGGACGTGACCGCCAAGTGTTACGGCGGCGACATCACCCGGAAGAGAAAATTGCTGGAAAAACAAAAAAAGGGTAAAAAACGGATGAAAATGGTTGGTTCCGTGTCGATTCCCCAGAGCGCCTTCGTGTCGGTGCTCAAGTCAGACAAGGGCTGAAGGCACTATACCTTTCCCCGCATTTTTCTTTTACACAATGGAGAAAGTACGGGGTGGCGGGAGGTTCTGCCATGATACCGGACAATAATACAAGCACCCTGCCCGGCCTTTACATTCATGTTCCTTTCTGCGTTACCAAGTGTCCTTACTGCAACTTTTATTCCGTGACGGACCGGTCGGCGATTCCCTCCTGGATCAACGCCCTGCGTCGGGAAATGAACTGGTACAAAGGCGAATTCGAACATTTCGATACGGTTTATCTCGGCGGCGGGACGCCGTCGGTTCTCTCGCCGAACGAGCTTGCGGCTGTTCTCGACGGCGCGTACGAAGCTTTCACCATCTCGGGCGACTGCGAAGTCACCATCGAGGCAAATCCCGGCGACATCGATGAGGATTTTCTGTCAGTCCTGCGCGATACCCCCGTCAACCGCGTCAACCTGGGGGTACAGTCCTTCGACGACACGGTTCTGGCATACCTCGGACGGCGGCACGATTCCGAAGACTGCCGGACATCGATAAATCTTTTAAGAAACAGCGGTTACGACAACATCGGCCTCGATTTAATCTACGCCGTACCGGGGCAATCAATGAAATCATGGAAGGTCACCCTGGAAGAAGCGTTGCGCTGGAAGCCGGAACACCTTTCCTGCTACGAGTTGACCCTGGAGACCGGCACGCCGATGGGTCGGCGGTTCGCCGACGGCGACGTGGAACTTCCCGGTGAGGATGAACGGTACGATTTCTTCATGACCACTTCGGAACGCCTGGAAAAGGATGGCTACATTCATTACGAAGTGTCGAACTTCGCCCGGCGGGAAATGTTTCGATCGAGGCACAACATGAAATACTGGAATCACGTGACGTACCTTGGTCTGGGACCGTCCGCCCATTCTTTTTCGGGTAACCGGCGCTGGTGGAACCACGCCTCGCTCGAGCGCTATATTTCCGATCTCGAACAAAACCGGCGCCCCGTGGAAGAAACGGAAATTCTCACCGACAGGGACCTGCGACTGGAACGCGTCTTTTTGGGACTGAGAACAATAGAAGGAATAAGCTCGAGCGACCCAGTTCTGCTTGAACCGCCGGGAAGCGATATACTTCGGCAATGCCTCGCCGACGGCCTGCTCGAACGCAGGGCCGGCAGGATCGTGCCCACCCGCCGCGGCCTCGCCCTGGCCGACCAACTGGCGGTTTTGCTGTAAGCTGTTATGTGGATTTTCCTGGCCGCGACACGCCGGAATACTATAAGAAACCTGGTCGGGGTCGGAGAATAACAGAACAAAATTTTTATATAGTGATAAAACTCACGCCGCCGCGGTCACGGGCATGTCTCTTTGAGAAAATCAAGAACTCCGCCTGTGACATCGTCCAATTTTTCTTTCCACAGAATGCCGTGGTAATCAGCTTCTACGGCTATGAAGCGTTTTTTTTCGGAACCGGCCTTTTTATATATTTCAGATCCGCTCACCGGATTCACCACCGGGTCATGCGCGCCCTGCACGACCAGTACGGGATCAATGACATCCTTCAGCCTCTCTTCAACAACATCCATGAGCTTTTCCAGCTGGCGCACACCGCTCACGGGATTGCGGAAATAATTTATATGCCGGTTCTGCGGTTCGTTCGTCACAAATTCCATTCTGCCTCTATCCACCTTGAATCGCGCCAGAATAGTATTCCAGGCGACAACGAACGACGCGAATTTCGATGAAATATGGTGCAATCTGAGCGGAGCGTTTATGGTCACCACGGCCCTGAATCTGCCCGGCTTGTTTGCCGCCTGCAACAGCGCCAGGGTCCCCCCGGTCGAAAAACCCGCGATGGCGAGAGACTTCATGGAATTTTTCATAATAATATACGCGCGTCCCACCGATTCATACCAGTCTTCCCAGGTGCGGGTCGCCAGGTCTTCCGGCGCCGTCCCGTGTCCCCGAAGACGTGCCCCGTAAACGGCATAGCCGTGCCCGTAGAGGTAGTCGGCCAGCGGCCTGATTTCTTCGGGCGCCGCCATGTACCCGTGCACCAGGACCAGCCCCTTCCGGCTGAACAGGTGTTTCATGAAAAAGGGCGCGCCGATGGTTTTCGGCTTACTTTCTCCCTCACTGTAATAACGATCGTAATCGTCCTCGAAAATCTTCCGGTCCAGGGCCTTGAAATGGTCCCTGATTTTTTTTCTCGTGAGACCTGCCGGAAGCAGCATGAGGCGATCAAACGATCTGGTCAGGCTTTTCAGGGGCTCTATTTCGTTGGTCAGAACCTCGACGATGTTGTCCTTCCTGATGGTGTGAAATTCATAGGCGGCGCTGAAACGCTCATTGTTCCTGACAAGAAAACCCTTGCCGGTTGTGACGAGACCCTCCGCACAGGACAGTTTAACGAAACGGTCGTACTTCTCGTGAAAATCGTCGCTCAGCAGCGTCCACTGAGGCTGGTCCAGCGATCGGTGGTAATTGTTCAGGCCGGACCGGCGCAGTTTGTCAATCGCCAGGAACACGCGGTTCTTGAAATCATTCTCCCCTATCCTGTCTTTTTTATATTTTGCAAGGATGTATGAAAAAATATGATCGTGATTGACGGTCGTCATGGCGTAAATGGCTGCCATGTACTCGTACATGATGCTGACATAAATTTTTTTGAACGGCCCCGCGCGTTTCAGCTCTTCCGGGTTGAGGTAGAGCTTTCCGTCCGCAAGCATCCTGCGCAGGCCTGCGTTTTTTTTGACGTATCGCTTCATCGGTATGGCGTGACCGAAGTTTATGTCGATATCCACACCCCGCGTGAACATGGAGCCCTCGACCTCCATTTCCTCGACGGTCCGATCGGAAAGATTTTCCACCAGCCTTGCTGCCACCCTGCTGATGATGTTTTCTGCCGCGCATACCGGATAGTAGGTGATATTCACCGGTATGATGACAGTTTCTTTTGCCAGTATGGCGTCTATATCGGCCGGGTTGAAATCGAAATGACGGGCCAGTTCTTCAATGGACGAGGTGTCCCCCCGTTCGTAACACAGCCGCAGCTCTTCCCGCAGAAACTGGGACCGCAGGGCGATGCGCCCCGCCCCGGTGTGAGGCGGCCTTCTGCCGCCGGTATTGAAGACGATGTAGCGTCCCTTCTCGATGATCTTCTTGTCTTTGATCATCTGGCCTTCGGGGAAAATAATCACCGGGTTGGCGTCGGTAAGCAGGGCATTGATCAGAAGCCTGTCGCGCTCCGGATCGGCGGTGGATACGGCCCCCAGCCGGGACATAACGTCTCCCAGCCTCCCTTCGAAAAATGAGATATTGTCAAATGTTGTGGATTGAGTTCCGTACCCTCCGGTTATTGCCTATGCCGCTTCCTGTAATTCTCCGTCGATGAACACCTTATTTTCTAATACGAGAGGTATCATGTCGTACC
>DSBH01000134.1 GCA_011056825.1 Deltaproteobacteria bacterium
ATCAATCCGAACACCACCGTCACGGCGAGTGCCATCCAGATATAATCGACGTTGAGTCTCGCCCACAGGATCGTGGACAAAACCACTGAAGAAACGATCAGGACGCCGCCCATCGTGGGGGTGCCTTCCTTGGAAAAATGGGATCCCGGTCCGTCGGAGCGGATCTGTTGAACGATCTGCAGAGTCTGCATCTTCCGGATCAGCCAGGGCCCGAGAAGGAAACAGATCAAAAGGGCCGTGATGGTGGCGTATATCGCCCGGAAGGTTATGTATCGGAATATATTGAACGATGAAATCGTGTCACTGAGCGGGTAGAGAAAATGGTAAATCATGTCGTCTCCTCCCGCTCTTGAAGATCCGCCGGCGATGCCTTTCCTTTCAGGGCGTCAGCAATCGACTCGCAGAAACGTTCCATTTTCATTGCGCGGGACCCCTTGACGAGAATCCACAAATCGCCCCGCGGTATCGTTCGCAACAGGGTCAACACTTCGCCCGGATCCTTGATCTCGTGTATCCGGTCGGCATCCATGCCGCCCAGGCGGGCTCCTTCCGCCACGGCGTAAGCCTGCATTCCCGTCACGAAAAGAAAATCAACATTCGTCGATGCAATAAGCTCACCCGCCTCGCGATGCTTTTCTTCGCTTTCGTCGCCAAGTTCGAGCATGTCGCCGAAAATGACCACGGCGCTCCCGGCGCCTTTGACAGCGGCAAGCGTTTTCAATGCCGCCGTCGCGGAAGCGGGGTTCGCGTTGTAACTGTCGTCGATGATCGTCACCCCCGACGCAAGCCTGGTGACGGTCATACGTCCCGGCACCTGCCGGAACGCGGCAAGACCGGCGCAGATCTCATCGAAGTGAACACCGACGGCCCAGGAAGCCGCAACGGCTGCAAGAGCGTTATAAATGTTATGTATTCCCAACGTGGTCATATCGATGCCTCTTGACAGACCGCCGATTTTGAGCGTGAAGCTGACGCCCGTGTCCCCCCTGGTAAAAATATGTTCGGCTCTCACCGTTGCCCGTTCCGCGATGCCGAAGCTGATGCTCTTCCCCTTCCACCTGTCTTCGAGAATTCTAATATTCGCGTCGTCCCTGTTTATAACGGCCATGCCGCCGGGCTTCACAAAGGAAAGGATCGAACCTTTCTCTTCCCGCACCGCTTCGAGAGAATGAAACCCCTGCAAGTGTGCGGGTCCCACATTAGTGATGACCGCTACATCGGGTTCGGCGATTTCCGCCAGCCGGGCGATTTCTCCGGGTTGATTCGAGGCCAGTTCGTATACGCCGGCACCGTGAGCGGACGTCAACTGCAGCAGACTCAGGGGGAACCCGATGCAATTGTTAAGATTGCCGCTATTCTTGTGAATTTTGAGGGATCGCTCACCAATGAGCGCGATCATCTCCTTTGTCGTCGTTTTCCCGGAACTCCCGGTCACGGCTATGACGGGGACGTCGAACCGGCGACGCCACCAATATGCAAGGTCACCCAGAGCCTTCAGGGTATCGTCGACAATGATGATCGAAACGTCGCCGGAAAGCGATTCAGCGGCGTGAGCATATCCTTTCGCTGCGAGAACTGCAGCGGCGCCACGGTTCAGGGCATCTTCAAGATAATCGTGACCGTCATAGGTGCGCCCGCGAAGTGGAATGAAGAGGGCGTCCCTGGCAATCGTCCGCGTATCAGTGGATACTTCGCGGCACCCGGCTCGCTTCCCCTGTCGAAGGAGTGTACCTTCCGTAGCCTTGATTATATCGTTCAGCTTTATGGCCGGTGAAGCATCCTTCACGACACGCTCCTCGAATGCCTTGATGCGAGAGCCCGGGCAGCCGCAATTCTGTCGTCGAATGGCAACCGCCTGTCGCCCACAATCTGGTAATCCTCGTGTCCCTTGCCGGCTATAAGTATGATGTCGCCGGTCCGGGCCGAGTGAACAGCCCAATCAATCGCCTCGGCGCGGTCTTCGATCACCAGGTAGCCTCTCTGTTCCGTTCCGGCACGGCCTGGTGAAAGGGCGGTATCAATCTTCGCCACGTCGACACCTCTTTCTATGTCGCTGATAATGGCCTGTGGATCCTCGCCTCGGGGATTATCCGAGGTTATAACGACGCAATCGCTGAGTTCCGCCGCTGTCCGTCCCATCAGCGGCCGTTTCGTTTTGTCGCGCTCGCCGCCGCATCCAAAAACAGTAATCAGCCGCCTCTCGGCGAACACTCGCAATGTTTCCAGAACATTTCTCAAGGCGTCTTCGGTATGCGCATAATCGACAAAAATATAAATATCTTCGTCGGCGGGCACACGCTCAAGCCGCCCAGGAACGGGACCGGCCGTTTCGATGCCCTTCACGATGTATTCATTGTCGATTTTCAGCGCGAGACATGTTCCCACGGCGGCCATGATGTTTGACAGGTTGAATGCACCCATGAGCGGCGATTCCAGTGTCAGGACGCCCCGGGGCGTTTCCAGGCGCGACTTCAGACCCGTCAGGCCAAGCTCGACGTCGGTCGGGCTGACATGGCACGTCTTATCCATTCCGAAGGTGGTGATGGATCCTCCGATTTCACGGGTCAGCCTCTTTCCCCATGGATCGTCATCGTTTATCACTGCCGCACTTTCTTTCGGCAGATGCTGAAAAAAACTTTTTTTAACGGCGTAGTAGTTCTCCATGGTGCCGTGATAATCAAGGTGTTCCGGCGACAAGTTTGTAAAAACGCCGAGATCGAAATCAATATCGGCGACCCGGTGCATGTCGATGGCATGGGAAGATACTTCCATCACCACGTGCGTTACACCACCGTCCGCCATAGTCCTGAGTATCCGCTGAAGGTCAAGCGATTCCGGGGTCGTGTTTCGTGAGGGAACCGCCGTTTCACCGTATCGCCACTCTATCGTTCCGATCACGCCGGGATTAAGTCCCCCTGCCTTCAGCACTGCTTCTACAAGGCATGTTACAGTTGTCTTCCCGTTGGTCCCCGTTACACCCACGACGGTGAGTTCATTAGAAGGGTTTCCGAAAAAGTTCTTCGCAGCACGACTCATTGCACGCCTGCTGTCCGCCACACGTACAAACGTCACTCCCGCCTGTTCCGGAATATCCCTTTCGCAAATTACGCACCGCGAGCCCGCTCGTATCGCCTCGTCGATATAGTGATGGCCGTCGCTAAGATGACCGGGGACGGCGAAAAAAAGAGAGCCGGTGCCGCATTGCCTTGAATCGCAGGTAATGTCCGTCACGTCGACCGAAGATTCCCCCCGAATCTCGATTACACTTATATTGTTCAGAATCAGCCGGAGTTGCATGCGTTTTTCTTACCCTCACCGGAAATCGCTGCTGAAGGAAACGTAGCAGACCGGCCGTTCGCCCTGACCGGCCGACGGCTGCATTTTTTGGCTTACGGCCCAACCACTCCCGGAAACCCTGATATCAATGCCGAATTCTTTCCCAGCCTGGAGCACTTCACGCATCGAAAGACCGGTAAAGTCGGGAGACGGAAAATCGGAGGACTTCTGTTTCGTCAGGTCGAATATGCCGGCATCCGCCCTGTGAACCGGAACCGAAGCGGGCATAATCGGAAACTCCGGTTCGATTACCCGTTTCGCAACACGGTTCAGGTCAATCTCCCTGTTAAAACGGGTAACTATGTGCTGTGATATCTTGCTGAACACAGGCGCCGCAGAGACTCCTCCCCAGAGATTCTTACGGGGTTCGTCAAGCACCACGACAACGGTTATTTTCGGGTCGTCGGCCGGGAAAAATCCGGCAAATGATGTGACTACCTTTTCGGACGAGTACTGGTGAAGGGACCAGTCGAATTTCTGCGAGGTTCCCGTCTTTCCCGCCGCTGAAACGCCGGAGATGCGTGCCCTCCTGCCGGTCCCGTCATCACTTTCGACAACGTCTTTCAGCATTGCCGTAAGCCTTCGGGCGGTGACCGGCGAAATAACGCGCCTTACGGGAGCCGGCTGAAATTCGTTGGCCACTGTTCCCGCCTCGTCTACCATCGTTTTCACCATGTAAGGTCTCATCAGAACGCCGTCATTCGCTATGGCCGACATTGCCGAGGCAATTTGAAGCACCGTTACAGAAACACCCTGCCCGAAGGACAGGGCGGCAAGATCGACGGGCTTCCATTCGCCGGGACTGCGCAAAATACCCCCCACCTCGCCGGGCAGGTCGACATCGGTACACGAACCGAAACCGAAGGAAGACAAGTATCGGTGGAGGCTTTCTTTCTCAATCCTTTCAGCTATTTTGACCATGCCGATGTTGCTGGAATGTTTTAAGACTTCCTCGGGGCCCAGCAATCCATACTTCTTTGCGTTCGCTTCACGAATGGTGCGACCCTTTACTGCATAGGATCCTTCTTCACAATCGATGACATCCTGTTCAGTTATCGCACCTTCTTCCAGTGCGGCAGCCATGACAAAAGGTTTGAAAACTGATCCCGGTTCAAAGGTGTCTGTTACGGCTCTGTTCCGCCTTACCCCGGCATTCGAATTTCTGAAGTTGTTCAAATTGTAGGACGGGGCATTCGCCATCGCCAGTATTTCTCCTGTGCGAATGTCCATGACGACGACTGAGCCGCTTCTTGCCTCTGTATTCTTGACCGCTTTCTGCAATTCGAGTTCAACGGCGTATTGTATTCTTCCATCGATGGTAAGAACGAGGTCTGCTCCCTCGTTTCCTTCCATCGATCCCGTACCGACAGCGGCACGATAGATGCTGTTTCCCTTCGCATCTCTTCCCCAGAAAACGTTTTGAGGTTGAGTTTTAAGTTGACTGTCGTAGTAAAGTTCCAACCCTTCCAGGCCGGACGAATCGATGCCAGTGAAACCGAGGACGTGGCAGGCCAGCTCGCGATGCGGGTAAAAACGCTTCGGCTCGTGCACAGTGTAAACGCCTTCAAGGCCGAGTTCAGTTACACGCTTTTTCTTGTCAGGTGATACCTGACGGGCGATCCAGCAGAACCTCCCCCGCTTCGACAGGACCGCCGCAAGCTTTGATCTGTCGATATTGAGTGCTTTCGACAGGCGAAAGGCCGCTTCATCGGTATCGCTGATTTTTGACGGATCCGCGTATATGGAATCGACTTTGATCGTGGCTGCGAGTTTCTGCCCGTTGCGGTCGAGAATCATGTTCCGCTCGGGATAAAGAACAAGGTTGCGTGTATGCTGCCTTTCGGCCAAATCCTTCAGGACTGTGCCTGAAATTATCTGGAGATGGACGGCACGGGACAGCAATCCCACAAAAAGAACGAAAAACAGGATCGCCACCAGGGTGACCCTGAACCGCAACCATTTGCGAGCCTTTCTACTCATCGAGCAACACCACCTGGTCACTTCGGGGATAGTTCATCTCCAGCGTCTCTTTCGCTATGGATTCAATCCGCCGTGGTGATTCCAGCACTTCGATTTCCATTTTCAGTTGCCTGCCTTCTTCAATCAGCCGTTCCTGCAACTGCATTTCACGCGCGATGGCGTAATTGATTCTCGTTGTGTTCACCTGGAACCATACGTAGACCAGGGAGGCAACCATAATCATCATCACGCCGATGACAACATGCGATAAACGAAGCGTCTTCCGCTGTCTTGTGCCGACTTCCACCGTCATGGCTCACAGTTTCTCCACCGTCCGGAGCCGCGCACTTGCGGCCCGCGGGTTTCGCCTTATTTCATCCGTCCCGGGTTTTACAACCCTCCTGGTCAGTACCTTCACAACCCCTTTTCTTCCGCAGACGCACACGGGAAAATCGGGAGGACAGATACAGCGTTGCTCGCTCCCCCGAAACAGACGTTTCACAATCCTGTCTTCGAGTGAATGAAATGAAATAACGGTGAAACGCCCTCCGCCGGGTTTCAGGACATCAATTGCACCCTCGATGGCCGGGGGCAGATCATCCAGTTCGCGATTGACGCATATTCGAAGTGCCTGGAACGTTCTGGTGGCGGGATGAATTTTCTCTCTTCGGGCTCTCGGTCCAAAGGCCTTTTCCACGATAGAAGCAAGTTCGCCCGTGGTTTTCACAGGTGTATTTTTCCGCACCCGAACAATCGTCCGGGCTATTTTCCCGGCGAACCGCTCCTCGCCGAATTCCCGCAAAATCTCCTTCAGGCGAGTTTCCGACCAGGTATTGACAATGTGGAATGCATTCAATTCATCCTGCTGATCCATTCGCATATCGAGTGGTCCGTCCTTGCTGAAACTGAACCCCCGGGAAGCCGTCTCAAGGTGGTGGGACGAAACACCGAGATCGAAAAGAATACCGTCGACATAACCCGGTGACAGTTGAGAGACGATCTCCTTGATGTCCCTGAAATTTGCCTTTACCAGAATCGCCCGGCCGCCGAAAACTTTCAGAGTCCGTCGGGCTTGCTCGAGGGCCTCATCATCCCGGTCGATTCCGACAAGGATTCCATCCGGCGATGAACGTCGAAGAATTTCGCGTGCGTGTCCTCCGCCTCCCAGCGTACCGTCCACGTAAACCCCCCCCTGCCTCGGGTTAAGTGAACCGACCGCCTCGCCAAGCATGACAGGCGTGTGAAAACAATTGTCCATTCGCCTATATTCCCAAGTCGGCGATATACTGGCTGTAAAGCTCCACGTTCCTGCTTGTTTTTTCCAGGGCGGCGTCAAAGCGGTCCTTGTCCCAAATTTCAATGCTTCGACCCATTCCCGCTGTTACGATATCCCGCTCAAGGCCGGCGTCTCTTCTCAGCGATGGCGGAATGAGAATCCGCCTCTGGGAATCCAGAGTGCAATCCACGGCTCCCGACATGAAAAGACGTTGAAATTCACGGACTTCTTTGCGGATTATGGACTGTTGAAACATTTTTTCTTCAATGACCGTCCACTCGGCATAGGGAAAGACAAGGAGGTATCCGTCCCAGCTCGTCATGACCAGCCGGTTGTCATAATGCTCCGCGAAAATATCGCAAAGCTTCGCAGGAAATATTATCCTGCCCTTCTCGTCAATACTGTGGTAGTAACGGCCCCTGAAGACTGACAAGGCTCCAAGCCTCCTCCACATTCATCCACTTTGCTCCACTTGGTTCGACTATAGAGAGAGGCCAGTTCTTTGTCAAGCAAAAAAGTTATTTTTTCCTTTTAATCTGATATTTTATGACGGCTTTATTGTGATCAAACAGGTTCGACGAAAAATGATGCGTCCCATCATTTTTGGCAACGAAATACAGATAATCCACCGAGGCTGGGTTCAGGGCCGCCTTGATCGAAGCAGCACCCGGATTGCATATAGGGCCTGGAGGAAGCCCTGAAATGAGATAGGTGTTGTACGGCGTTTTACGCAGCAGGTCCTTTTTCCTGATTCTTCCACTGAAGTCTTCTGCCTGGTACACAACGGTGGGATCGCTCTGCAGGCGCATTCCCCTTTTCAGGCGGTTGTGAAAAACGGCCGATATGAGAGGTTTTTCCTCATCCATTGTGGCCTCTTTTTCAATGAGTGACGCGATGGTAATAATTTCGTGCAGGGAATACTCGAGCCGCTCCGTTTTTACTTTTAAATCCGTCGGCAGAGCTTGCCGGAAACGTTGTACCATCAATCGAATAATCGCCGCTTCATCATTTGAGCGTGTCACCCGATACGTATCAGGAAAAAGGTATCCTTCCGCGCTTTTGGCCTCGATACCGAGTGATGACAGAAAATCACGATCTTCGACAAGAGAAATAAAAATTTCGCGGTCCGCCAGACCCTGAGCGGCGAAACAGTCCGCCGCCTGTTCTATCGAAAATCCTTCGGGAACTGTAACCAGATACCCCTTGACCACCCCCTTTTTCAATTGTTCAAGCATCTCCAGCGGCGTGGCGGAGCCCGATATTTCGTACTCGCCGGCCTTAAGGTCCCGGTGAAATTCCAGTATCCGGGCAATCAGGCTGAAGACCCTCCGGTGATGAAGGATCCCTTCACGTTCAAGCAGCTCGGCTATATCGACGAAGGATGCCCCTCTCGGAATATTGATAACGGTTGTCCCCGCGGCAGGATTGAGGGGGCTGTTTGCGTAACGGTGGAAACCAAACGAGGCGAAGGCGATACCGATAAACAGAATAACCGCGAGAATAATTATAATTATTTTAGCTGTCTTCATCACCGGTCCGCGAGGCTGTCGGCGTGTCTTTTATCGAGTCCATATATCCCTGGAGAATAAGCGCCGCCGCCACCCTGTCGATTACCTTTTTTCTCTTTTTCCGGCTCATATCGGCCTCGAGCAACAGTGCTTCGGCGTCACGGGTCGTGAAACGTTCATCCCAGACGATTACGGGAAGGCCGCACCTGGATTCAAGGCACCCGGCAAACCGCATGACCCGTTCACATTCGACGCCTTCCGTCCCGTCCAGCCTCCGTGGATACCCGATCACGATCGCTGAAACACCCCTTTCCCGCGCTATACCGGCGATCTTGTCCAGATCGGCCGCTGTTGTCTTCCGGACTATCACGCACAGAGACTGAGCCGTGATGGCCAGTTCGTCGCTTACCGCCACGCCGATGCGCCGTGTTCCGTAGTCGAGGCCCAATAACCGCATGAAAAAGGTAATATCACAGGGAACCTCAATTTACAAAAATGTTCGCGTTCACCAGAGTGGATCGGCCATCCTCAACTTACAGGGACTGTCCCCCGCCTGCCGCGGCAACAACAGAACCCGTTCCGATCGTCGGAATGTCCCAATGCACGGAGTTTTCAAGTTGTACAAACGACGATATTCTGGTAGCGTTTCACCTCGGTCCAGACACTGAGGATCCCGCGGAACAGCGCGGTTCCACATTTTTATTTAAATACCACGGAAGGCTTATCGCTCCATGAAACATATTGTACTGGGAACGGCTGGCCATGTGGATCATGGAAAAACAACCCTTGTCAAAGCATTGACGGATATCGACACGGACCGCCTGAAAGAAGAAAAAAAGCGGGGCATCACCATCGAGCTGGGTTTTGCGCCGCTCAAGCTCGACGAGGAAACCCTGGTAGGAATCGTGGATGTTCCCGGCCACGAGCGGTTTGTCAAGAACATGGTGGCCGGGGCCGCCGGTATCGACATGGTGGCCCTGATAATCGCCGCCGACGAAGGCGTCATGCCCCAGACAAGAGAACATCTCAGTATCTGCGAACTTCTGAACGTCAGGCTGGGATTGGTGGCCCTCACAAAAACAGACCTGGTGGACAAAGACTGGCTCGATCTGGTGCTCGACGATATTCATACCTTTCTCGAGGGATCATTCCTTGAAGGCGCCCCGATTATCCCTCTCTGCGCCCAGACGGGCAATGGCTTGTCTGATTTTCTGGAGGCCTTGCGCGTACTTGTCCTTGAAACAGAAAAAAAATCAACACCCGATATTTTCAGGCTTCCTGTTGACAGGGTTTTTACCATGAAGGGATTCGGAACTGTCGTCACCGGAACTCTTTTGGCGGGGAAGGTAGCCGTGGGGGACACGGTATCCGTTCTACCGTCGGGCCTGACCACGAAAGTACGTGGAATTCAGGTTCACAAGGAATCTCGGCCCTTTTCGGAAGCAGGATTCAGAACGGCCGTTAATTTTCAGGGCATAAGCAAGGAAGCAGTAGGGCGCGGAGACACGATTACGCATCCCGACATATTCGAACCGACCTTGCGAATGGACGTTTTTCTTAAACACCTGGCCGGCGCACGAAAGGCATTGAAAAACCGGGCGCCTGTCAGATTCCACCTGGGAACGGCCGAACTCATGGCCCGTATCCACCTGGGCGACCGGAACGAACTGGCTCCCGGCGAAGAGACCTATGCACAGGTAATTCTGGAAACCCCGGCAGTCGCCATGGCCGGGGATCGCTTTGTCATACGCAGTTACTCGCCGATAACCACGATAGGCGGAGGATACGTAATCGATCCGTACGCGGTAAAACCGAAAAAGCGATCCCATGCGGCCCCGGAAGAACCGGCATTGCTTGATCGGGGAAACGACGCCGAAAAAACGAGGATTATCCTTCAACGGACCGGTCTTCTGGGCATACCGCTGAACCGTCTGGTCACCCGTACCGGCATTCCACATTCTCGGCAACGGCTCGTCCTGGAAGACCTTTTTTCCCGAAAGGAAGCGCTCCTTGTCGACCGGGACGAACAACGGGCCATCGCATGGACCGAATACGAAAACCTCATGGGAAAAATCAGGACGATCGTCGAAGATTACCATCGTCGTTTCCCCCTGAAGAAGGGACCGGCAAAAGAAGAAGTCCGTATTTCGCTGGGTGCCGGCATCGCCCAGAAGCTTTTCAACAAAGCCCTGCTTGACCTGGAAAACCGGGAATTGCTCACCGTCGAGCGGGATACCGTGACGGGAGCACATCACAACGTCCATCTCGACGACGGCATGGGCGCGCTGAAGGATGCCATAGCACAGCGCTACCGAGAGGCGGGCCTGGCTCCCCCTTCAACGAAAGAGATTCTGGCTTGGTCCGAAGAAAAGGATTCGGACACTAAAATGATGCTCCAGGTGCTTCTCGACCAGGGGACTCTCGTTAAACTCAACGACGACATGCTCTTCGACAGTATTGTTCTTGAAAAGCTTAGATCCGATTACCGCAAAAGGCTCCTGGAAAAACACCTTTTTTCGCCGGCTGATTTCAAAGAACTGACAGGATTATCACGGAAATACGTCATTCCGCTCATGGAATATTTCGACAAGACGAATCTGACGATCCGCGTCGGGAACGACCGAATTCTGCGGGAAAAAGAGAAACCATGAAGAACCCCGTTGTCGATACACCTGCCGTACATTACGAGGAAGGACGAATGGCCCGAACCGTCATTCCCGTCGCGGACGAGGTTTCGCTGGAGGTATTCGTTGACGATATCCCTGTCGGGAAAATCGCCTGCAGCGGCATATCGTTGGACGAGCTGATTCTCGGATATCTAAAAACCGGAGGGGTCATCGAATCAATCGATAACATTCAAACCATGGAAATAAAAATGTCCCCGCCGCAAGCCCGACTGATCACTGCGCCGGCCGTCGCAGGGAAAAGAGTGCCCGCTCCGCCTGAAACGTCCGGCGGGACGGAATTCACCGTAACGGCGGAAGAAACCATCACTCTCATGGACAGGTTGCTGGATTCATCGAACATACATGAACTCACCAGGGGAACACACTGCTCGGCTTTGGCCGGGGTCGCCGGCATTATTTGCACGCGTGAGGATATAGGGCGCAACAACACTATTGATATGCTCATCGGCTATTCGCTCATGAACAGGATCAACAGCGGAAACTGCAGCATCGTTACCACGGGCCGCATATCGGCAGAAATCGTGGGGAAAATGATGACCGGCGGATTCCCCTTGCTCATTTCCCATTCGGCCCCTACGTCGGGCGCCATCACCCTTGCCGAAAGGGCGGGGATAACTCTCGTTGGCTCTGTCAGGAACGGCGGATTGCAGGTATATACTCATGAAAGAAGGGTTATATTTGAACCATGAATAAATCTGTTTTTGTTAAAGACATCAGCGCCGGAGACAAGGTACGGGATGTATTTCTCGTTACGGGGAAAAATCTGGCCGTCTCGCAGAAGGGAAATCCTTATCTCAGCTTGCGCCTGCGGGACAGGACCGGCGAAGTGGAGGGTCGGGTCTGGGAAAACGCCCTGGCTGTAAACGAACGTTTCGAAAGGGGCAATATCATTGAGGTACAGGCACGGGTCGTAAGCTTCAGAAACGAGCTTCAACTGTCAATATACGAATGCCTGCCCGTGGACGATGCCCACCTGAATCCTGCTGATTTCTCGCCTGCTTCTCCCTATGACATCGAGGAAATGTTTGAAGCTCTCACATCAATAATGAACACGGTTGAGAATCCCTCCCTTCGCAACCTTCTGAAAACGACTTTCGCAGACAATCGTATCGCCGGCGCTTTCAAACGGGCGCCGGCGGCAAAGGGTTTCCATCATGCCTATATCGGCGGGCTTCTCGAACACACGTTGTCGGTGGTGCGTCTCCTTGATCTGATTTCCAGCCATTATGAAGACGTCAACCGGGATCTTATAATAACGGGGGGCATCCTTCATGATATCGGAAAAATCGATGAACTCTCCTTTGCTACAATAATCGATTACACCGATGAAGGAAGACTGGTGGGACACATCGTACGAGGAGTCGAAATTATCGATCGCATCATTCAGCAGCTTAGTGATTTTCCTGAGCGGCTCGCCCTGGAACTCAGGCATATCCTGCTCAGTCACCACGGCCTGCTTGAGTTCGGATCGCCCAAACGTCCCAAAACCCTGGAAGCCCTCATGGTTAATTTCGCCGACGACCTGGATGCGAAAATGAACGCCTTTCAGTACCACATGAGCGGGTCGTCCGATGACTCCTCCTGGACGACGTACCACCGCCTGTTGGAACGTTATATCTACAAGGGTCCGCCATCGCCCGAAAAAGTTTCCGATGACGGGAATTCCAATCAGGATTGACCAGCTTCCCGAAAACTCAAGCCCGTACAATGCCACCCGAACGGCAAAAAACCGCCCCGGTTGACCGGGGCGGTTTTTCAGGGACCTTTGTTGTAGTACCTGTTACCGTTTCCTCAACTCCCCGGGCATAACCCAGTCTTCAGGCGAACCATAGGGTTCCCAGAAAGGTTCATTCTCGGGACAGGAACCGCCCAGGTACTGTATTTTGCCGTCGTTCTGGTACTGGGCGATAGGCTGATAGAACACACCCGGATAGGTCACATTCGTGGGGTCATTCGGATCAACCCTCTTTTTCGAGTGGAAGAAGGACGTCACTTTCTCCATCTCGTAAGCCATCTTGCCCAGGGAGTAAGTGGTCTCCGAGGTCTCCATGGCCGTAATGAGCTTGTCGATGTCGTCTATGCCGCCGGCATTTTCGATAACCTTTTTAAAGAAGTAAATGTCGGCATAGGCTAAATGCACATGAATCTGGGTGGGAATATCGTTCTTTTTCGCCATTTCATAGAAGGGCTTCGTCTTCTCCGTCATGGGAATGTCCGTTTCCGTGAAGGAGCTCGTCACGCCCAAGGCCTTGCCGCCCGTCATCTGCCAGAATGCCTTGGTCTGGGCCACGCCTCCGTACAGGTCGACGGGAATATCCCGGGCCGCCGAATCAGCCCACTGCTTCACGAATGATTCCGTGTCGGTAAACCAGGAACTGATATAGAAAATACGCTGGGCCTTGGATCGGGCCATTTGCTGCAGAATCGGAAGATACATCGTTCCCCGGGGCGCCGCCGCCTGGCTGAACACGACTTCGTATCCCAGCTCCCTGGTGAAATCTTCCCAGGACGGCAGATTCAAGACGGGAATGCCGTTCTGCCAGTGATCAGTCCAGGCAAGGTCTTCCCAGAGAAAGGCGATCCTTGTGGCATCGGGTCTCTGCCGTTTCCAGGTATTTTCCCAGAAATAGCGGTTCTGGGCGTAGTGGGCCGGCTCCGGATCCCAGTCACGAAAGCAGAAGCGATAGCGTTCATAATCGGCAAGTACGCGCGCCGTCAGTTCCATCCCCATGGGCCCGTTGAATACCAGAATATGAGGATAGTCCTTGAACATTGCCGCCGAGTTCTCCTGGGCGGCGAGACAGATTTCCGTCCGCCCCTCGATGGATATAAACGTGGCATGTTCAGTCTGAAGCAGGTGGCGGCCACCCTCGACAGTAAGTGAGGTCTGACCCTTGTTGTCCGCCGTTACGTACTTCAACGGCCGTCCGAGTACACCGCCCGCCTGGTTGATCTCTTCTACTGCGATCCTCTGGATGTCCATGCAGGGCCTGGTTCCCGGGGAAAGCGTGAAGCCGACATAGCCGATGACAATCGGCTCTCCCTTGGGAGCCTGCGCCGACGACGTCGAACCGAAAACGAAAACCATTGAAAGCACCGCAACAGCAATGATAAACAACGTTACACTTCTTCTCATCTATCATTCCCCCCTTTCAATCTTTGGTCCCTCTGTTGGTATTACATCCCGTAACGCAGGTCGAATGGAAGAAACGCCTCGCCGTTATTTTATTTACAAGTCGGCATTTTCTTCTCACGCCGCATGATGAAACCAGAGCGCCGGAATTTCTCATGACCGGCATCCCCGTTAACATCAATGCCGGCAGTACGACCGCCGATCGCCCTACGGGTTCTCTCCGGTTAAAATGCCACCGCTTTCTGAAGCTACCTTCTTTCTTGTTTGGTGAGTGAAAAACTGATGAAAAGTACGCCCCCCCGACGTAGTTATCATTGTGTACAGACCCCGTCATTCTTTGTCAAGGAAAAAGAGAACGGCACCTTCAATCGTCACGTATCTATCGATCTCATAGCTCATTGCCCTTCTCTAAAGCTGATTATTATTACACAGTTTAAAAAAAATCCCGCTCCACAAAGCGGAACGGGATTCCTTCGTAATAAGCAAATGCCGTAGTACGATGAGCTTTATTGGTTTCTCGCCTCGGCGGGCGTCAGATAATCATCAAAGCTTGCGTACTGGTTCCAGAATTCTTCATGCTCGGGGCAGGAACCACAGATTATTTTAGCCTCTCCGCCCTTCTGGAACTGCGCGATGGGCTGATACAGCTGCCCCGGATAGGTCACCTTCAAGGGATTCTTCGGATCTACACGCTTTTTGGAGTGGAAATAGGGTTTGATCCGTTCTTGCTCGTACGCCATTGTACCAAGCGAAAATTCGGTTTCCGTGGTTTCCATTGCGGTGATCAGCCTGTCGATGTCGTCAACGCTGCCCGCGATCTCCATTACTTTCTTGAAGAAATAAATATCGGCATAGGCGAGGTGCACGTGCTGCTGTGTCGGAATGTTGTGTTTCTTGCTCAGTTCATAAAAAGGTATTGTCTTCTCGGTAATCGGAACATCTATTTCCATCCAGGATCCGAGCATGCCCAGGGTTTTTCCACCGGTCATCTGCCAGAAATTGCTTGTCTGGGAAACGCCGCCGTAGAAACTCAAATTAATATCTCTTGCTGCCGAGTCCGTCCACATCTTGGCGAAGGACTCCGTGTCGGTAAACCATGAGCTTATGTAATAAATCACGTCGGGTTTCGCCCGCGCCATCTGCTGCAGAATCGGCAGATACATGGTTCCTCGCGGGGCCGCGGCCTGGCTGAAAACCACGTCAATACCCAAATCTTTTTCCCACCATTCTTCCCAGGAAGGAAGACCGAGTTCCGGGATGCCTTCGCGGAAAGCCTTGGTCCACGCCAGGTCTTCCCAGAGAATTGCCACACTCTCAAATTTATCGATGATTTGAGGCCACATGGTCTTGAAAAAATACCGCATCTGGGCGTACTGGGCCGGCTCGGGATCCCAGTCGCGAAAACAGAAACGGTAACGTTCGTAATCGTCCACGATACGGTTCGTCAGTTCCATCCCCATGGGACCGTTGAAAACCAGTATGTGAGGATATTCTTTGAACATAGCCGCCGAGTTTTCCTGGGCGGCGAGGCAGATTTCTGTCCGGCCCTCGATGGACATGAATTTGACGCCCTCGGTCTGCAGCAAGTGTCGGGCTCCCTCAACAGTGAGCGACGTCTGACCCTTGTTGTCCGCTGTTACATACTTTAACGGTCGTCCGAGAACACCGCCGGCTTGGTTGATTTCTTCCACGGCGATCCGCTGGATCTCCATGCAGGGTCTTGTCCCGGGAGAGAGAACAAAACCGACATAACCGATTACAATAGGTTCTCCTTTCGGCGCCTCGGCAGTCGCCGTCGACCCGAAGGTCAACACCAGGGACAACACGAGGGCGCACAGAACCAGGTAACGTATGCTCTTCGCCACTTTTCATTCCTCCTTCTCTGTATTCTTCGAACGCCGTTTACGGCGATTCGAAGTTTGTTGCATAAAACCTCTTCCCTGCATCGTGGCAACTGCTTTCCACGATCACACCCGGCATGTCCCGTACGAGCAAGAATTCTCTCGTGCGTAAGCTCGCATTCCTCCGTGATTGCAATCCCTCAAGACCCGAAACGACTGGTCTCGAACACACCACGGCTGCCAACTTTTGCCTGACAAAAAGTATTCTAAATCGCGATATTTCGCCGGTCAACCCGGCAAATAACGGAAGCAAAAATGAGGAAAAGGATTGGTGTATACTAGGGGATCAGTGCATCAAGAAAAAATGATGAGCCGACTCTCTGGGAGATTTTTCCCGAGAGTCGGCTCAGAGACGAAGG
>DSBH01000095.1 GCA_011056825.1 Deltaproteobacteria bacterium
ACATGATACCTCTCGTATTAGAAAATAAGGTGTTCATCGACGGAGAATTACAGGAAGCGGCATAGGCAATAACCGGAGGGTACGGAACTCAATCCACAACATTTGACAATATCTCAAGAACTGGAAGAGATTTCCGAAGTCGGTCCTGAAATCGCGGAGAGCATTGAAACGTTTTTTAAACAGAAAGAGAATAACAAGGTGTTAGACCATTTGTTCAGGACCGGCGTCAGGGTGGAAGCGATGCCGGATCGAGAGCAATTGCCATTGCAGGGGAAAACGTTTGTCTTCACCGGATCTTTGAAGTCCTACACTCGTAGCGAGGTCAAAGCAAAGGTTGAGTCGCTCGGGGGCCGCGCGACTTCAAGCGTGAGTGGTAAGACAGATTATGTTGTGGCAGGTGAAAATCCCGGCGGCACCCTCGATAAGGCAAAGAAACAAAAAAACAATATCATCGATGAGAAGGAATTCAGAAAATTAATCGGAGAATAAATCCGCGTTAAGCTGAAAATGGCGTGGAAGAAATGTCGGCAAAGTTTGTGGAAATCCTGTTGAAGAGCAAGGAGTTTCCACCAGCTGCCTGGTTGTATGATGGAAAGGGAGGTTCTTTCAATCGAAAACCCGGGATGGAGACTGCGGACCGGGAATCGCGTTCTGCAGCGGACTCGGATAATCGAATACGATCCCGGATTGGCGGGTGATTCTTGCGGCTCCTGGTATCGATTTTGAGCTTCGTGAGGGGGGAAGGGGTTGCTATGAAGAGACTGGCAGAATATGTAGCTGTCGTTACCAGTGGCGCCGGGGATATCCGCAAAGCCGTATGCGAACATTATTTTTACACGAGCCATTTTCCCGGTATCTGACATTATAAGAGTCGGCAGGCGCGGTGCACCGGTTTTGCGCATGTTTCCCGGCGAAAGGAATCGGCGTCATGGAGACAAGGAAAACATTGTCATATTCATCGGTGGTTTTCGCGGGGGGAGGGAGCAGGTGCCTGTGGCAGGTCGGTTTCTGGGAGGAGGTTTCGAAAGCGCTTGAGCTGACTCCCCGCCGGATCGCCGCCGTGAGCGCCGGCGCGGCCATGGCCTGTCTCCTTTTTTCGGGAAAAACATCGGCGGCGCTGGAGCGGTTCAAGGATGCAACGGCGCGAAACCGCCGCAACGTCTATCTTTCGAACCTTTTCAGCGATACGCCGGTGTTTCCTCACTACGCCATGTATCGCAAGGCGATTCTCGACGCCCTTGATTCTGAAGGGATGAACGCCCTTTACCGGGGTCCCGATATCAGGGTGCTGATCAGCCGTCCTCCCCGGGCGCTGGGTCCCCGCTCGGCGACCATCATAGGTATTCTCGCCTACCTGGCCGAGAAGAGTCTGAGAGGTTCGGTGCGCCCGTCGTTTGGAAGGTGTCTTGGTTTTGTGCCGGAAGTCGTTTGTGTCAGGCAATGCGTCGACGCCCCGGAAGTCGCCGGCCTGGTTCTTGCGTCTTCCTGCACGCCGCCGTTCACACCGATCCTGTCATGGAACGGGAGGCCCGCGCTGGACGGAGGACTTGTCGACAATGTTCCCGTCTGTGCCCTGGGCGACGTGGAAGGAGACGCGCTTGTTCTCCTGACGAGACGATACGGAGAAGACAAGATACCCCGTACGGAGCGCCTGACCTACGTGCAGCCGTCGGCGCCGATTCCCGTGTCGAAATGGGATTATACGAACCCCGAAGGGTTGCAGGCCGCGTACGATCTCGGGCGATTGGACGGCGCGGTGTTCGTGAACGAGCGGCGTACGTGAACCGCTGACGTCGCGGCGGTCCGGGAGCCGCTACAAATACAGTTTCGAGGAACGCTTTTTCTCTCTTCTTCCCATGATCAGGCCGACCAGAAGCCCCGTGAACAATACCAGCGCGCCGGATAAAAACCACTTGTAGCTGTGGGATGACCGAAGCAGTTCGCATTCCCTTGTCCGCTCCGCCAGGGCATGTTCCGTATTCGCCAGTTCAGCCCGGGTCCTTTCGAATTTCTCCCGTAAATCGAGGAAGGTCGAGGATTCTTTTTGCAGGACTTCGTAGTTCCGTTCAAGCTCGTCGAGTTTCTCCGTTTTTTCTTTCAGCTCCGTCGCGAGAGTGTCGCGCGCTGTCTTCAGATCACGAAGTTCCTGTGCCAGAGGAGACGCCGTTTCCCGAAGCCGCGCGTTTTCTTCTTCCAGGGCCTTGACCTGCTTATCCCAGGGTTCCCTGTTCATGAGATAGCGACTCAATATCCATCCTTCTCTTCCGCGCGCGCCTTCAGCGAGACGAACATGACTCCATCCCGCCTTTTCGGACAGGACTTCCACCACCTGGCCCGATCGAAGCATGTCGACGATCCTGTACGTGGTCCCCGGGCCGTTGCGAAGGGGAACTTCCAGCTTATCGGAGACGTAAACATTTGCTGATACGGGAAGCGCGCAGAGGAATAATCCCGTGACTACGAGCACAATTATTGTTATTTTTTTCATGAGAGCTATCCTCGTCCGGCTGTGGTTTCGAAAATATGCTTAATGCAAGTCGGATGTGCTGATATAACATTACCCGGGAAAAAACAAAAGATTCGTCTTGCCGGGGGATGTAAAATAACCGGTGTAAAAGGTGATTTTTAATATTTTCCTGCTGATATTTTTGAATTATACCTGTCATACACGACTATGAATGAAATTCAGGGACGCGGAGCGATACGATTATGAAATTGCTGGATGATATCGTGCTGAGGGATTCGGTGGAAATAGGTGTCCCCCCCGACAGGGTATTCGGGTTTTTTCTTCGAATTACCGATGACGCAAGTTATCGGGATTGGCATCCAGTTGACCACGTGGCCTTTCGCTGGTTAAAGGGAAATCCCTGGGAAGAAGGGTCCGTCGCCCGTGCCGAGGAGTACCTTCACGGTAAATTGCACAAGCTGAAGTTCCGCGTCTTCAAGGTGACCCCGGGAAGGGAGATTGTCTATGGCCCTCCCTGTCGATTGCTGAGATTTTATTTTCCCGGGAACCGCTTCCTGATGGAACCGGCAGGTAACGGATGCATATTTACGGCCGAATGCCGCCTTCGAATCGGCAGGATAGTTACATTACTTGCCGGCCGGAAAGTGGAAGAGGGACTTTCCTCCGTGCGACGGCATATGAAGGAAGAGGGCGAGAACCTGAAAGCTATTCTCGAGCAAACAGATTAGCAGGGCCGCCCCGGCTGGTGATGACCCTGAAGTGACGGCCATGTTTGCGAGCCCTGCTCTTCCGAAAAGTATATACTCGTATTACGTTTAATTCCGACTTGTTTGGTCCATGCCGGGCGACTTTTTTGGTGCAATAATTCCGCCTTTGTTGTATACGGCGCCGCGTGACCACGGGGAGCAAATAGAAATGGCTGAAAAAGACAACCACGAAAATCTGAAAGAACGGATCGGATTTCATGAAGATACGATGTTGCCTGAGCGTGAAGTGTTGTACAGCTTCCTGTTAGACATGATGCCCGACACGATCTGGATGCTTGATCGTGACATGAAGCCCCTTTTTGTGAGCCCTTCCTCGCTGAAAACGCTCGGCTACTCGCCGGAAGAACGTTTGCGGCAGCATCTTTCCGACATGGTGACGCCCGAAACCTACGCGAGAGTCGTTGATAGATTCAAATCGGAACAGAAGAAAGAACAGGAAGAGGAAGTCGACCCCGATCGAATCGTCACGATGGACATGGAGTATTACCACAGGGAAGGCCATACGGTCTGGCTTGAAAACCGGATCCGGGCGATCCGAGACCAGGACGGGCAGGTTATCGGTCTCTTTGGAGTTTCGAGAGACATTACCGAACGAAGACGCCTGGAGGACATGTTGAGGGAACGTATCAAGGAACTAAGCCTCCTTCAGTCCGTGGCGAACTTCATCGAATCGACGGATTCTCTTGAAAAGGTTTTTCAAAAAACCGTGAATGAAATACATCGGGGATTGAGCTTTCCGGACTGCGCCTGCGCGAGAATCACGCTGGACGGGACGGTTTTTCAAACGGCGAATTTCCGGAAGACCGACAAGCGGATTTACACGTATATCACGGTTCGCGGAGAGCGACTCGGTACGCTGGAGATATGTTATCTTTGTGCAACCCCTGCCGGGACGGAAACCCCGTTCCTCGACGAGGAACGGGATCTGATGAAGGCGATCGCGAAGCTCCTGGGCAGGGTCGTCGAGCGCAGGCAGGCCGAGGAGCAACTGAAAGAAAGCGAGAGAAAATACCGCGAGCTGAGCATTCTCGATGAATTATCAGGGCTTTACAACTCACGGTATTTTTACAGGCAGATTGAAAAGGAAGTTGACCGCATCAACCGCTACGGCGGTTCATTGAGTCTTATTCTGCTCGATATCGATAATTTCAAGGTTTTCAACGATAAGTTCGGCCACGTTGAGGGCGATGAAGCCCTGTCGCGTCTCGGGGAAGTCATTCGGCGATGCATTCGCAAAACTGATTCCGCCTATCGATACGGGGGTGAGGAATTCACCGTTCTTTTGCCCGTCACTCGTTGCGAGGAAGGGCGCGTCATCGCCGAGAGAATCAGAATGGCGTTCAAAAACGAAACTTTCACGACGGGTCGGGGCGAATCCGCCCATCTTACGGTAAGCTTGGGGATCGCTGGATATCGGCCGGAAGAAGACATAAAAGAGTTTGTGCGACGCGCCGATCAGTACATGTATCGGGCGAAAAAAGAGGGAAGGGACAAGGTTTGCGTGGAGATTCCTTTCGAAGGACAGTAACGCTGACAGGCGTCGGCGCGCCGTGAGTGTCATGCGTGCCGGGTGAAGCCGATCGTTCCGGTACGGTCAGTTTACGGGAGTGACCTGTCACAGTTTTTCGGGTTTTTTCAGGAGCGCCGCCGAAACGACGGCCAGCAGCGTGCCGAGAAAACACATGATGATCGTGTAATTATACGAGTTTGTAAGATCGAAGATAAATCCTCCGAGGAACGAGCCCAGGGCGACGCCGAGACCCGCCATGATCATCACGAAACCAAAAATGGCGCCCGTTGATTTCAGCCCGAAATAGTCCGCCGGAAATGCCGGTATCACGCCCGCCCAGCTGCCGAAACTCATGCCGAAGAGGGGAGCGAACAGGAAAAACATCCACGTTTCCCGTGAAAACAGAAGCCACAGCAACATCACAGCTTGGAAAAGGAATGCGGCAATGAGAATGCGCTTTCTTCCCAGCTGGTCTGAAAGAAATCCCGCGCTGATCCTGCCGATAATACTGCCTCCGCCCGCCAGCCCGGCGAGAAAACCGGCCGTCGTGAAGGCGACTCCCCTGTCGGTCATGAGCGGCACTATATGAATCATGATAGTCCATAACGCGAGGGCTGCGAAAAACCAGCTGAAGCTCAGTGTCCACAGGGCTCTTGTTTTGAGTGCGTCGATAAAGGTAAAGTGAATAATCTGAGCGGATTCAACTGATTGCTCGGGTTCAGTTCCATGATCGATGATCATGGTTTCGCCGTAATGTTCCTCGGGTGATTTTCTGACGAGCAGCACAATGGGAATAAACACGACAAAGGCGACGATACCGACTGATACGTAGGCGGTTCTCCATCCGTATGACGAAATCAGCCAGGCCGCCAGGGGCGACAGGACCAGGGAACCCGCTCCCAGTCCCGACGCCGACACACTTATGGCCAACCCCCTTTTTTCGGTAAACCACCGGGAAACCGTGGCGAGCATTGGTGTGTAAGCGGCGGCTACGCCCCACGCGACAAAAACAACATAGTACAGGTAAAACTCGGTGATCGAAGAAATGGTACTCATCAGGATCATTGAACCGGCCAGACACAGGCCGCCCGACGCGGCGACGATCCGCGGCCCGATCCTGTCGGTCATCCAGCCTGAGAGCGGGGCGAAGACATTGTGGCTGATGGCGTACGCGCTGAACGCGCCAGCCGCCGCCGCCCTGGTCCAGCCGAATTCTGAATAGAGGGCTTTAAAAAAAACACTGAACGAATACGTTATTCCGTAAGCGATCATGGTAGCCGCGAAAGCCGAGACCACGACCAGCCAACCATAATACGAGGGACTTGATTCATCGAAATTACGTTTCATCAGTGGTGAAAACCTTTCCTGCGCGTTACCACCTTGTATTCGGGTATAACCCTCTTTCGGCGGATGGTGTTCACGCCGTCACGTGCGGGCCGTGAGATGTCCCCGCATTCATTCGGGTACGTATATTCTGAACTGCTGATCAGGCAGAATTATCGACATCTTGTCGGGATCGACGGTGTTGCCCTTGGAATCCCTGATATAGTGAAGCGCTTCCGAATACGAAAGGTCGTATCGTTCCATGAGTTGTTCCCGAACGATCCTGTAAAAATTATCGCCCACTTCTACGACGTATACAAAGTAAGGTTCTTTCAGACCCATACGTTTCCTGGTTTCCGCGACCAGCGCGGGATCTCCGGTGGAATAAGCGTATTTCAGCTCAAGCGATCTCGTAAGGTCGGAGACAATATTCCGAGTATAATACACGGTTTCCTCGATGAAAGGGAACCCTCCCCATGTTTTTACCCGCGAGAGGCCGGCGTTGTAGGAGGCGATACCCCGCCATACGTTCATTTCCACCGGTCCCCCGAAAAATTTTCGGCATTCCGTTATATTCCTGACGAGATGTTTGACGCCGACCGGTATATGTATCGATGGCGCGAATCGGGCATCCTCTTTTTCGCGTTCCTTCTCGGTCATGCTGCGTATTTTTTCCACGTAGGCCTTTTTGACCGCCCGCAGGTCGCGGTATGCCGCCGTCCTTTTTTCTTCGAGTTGGGAAAGTTCAGTCCGGGCGGCTGTGATGTCTTCAATGAGTGCAGGGTTCATTACGCCCGTGCCTGATTCCGCCAGGAGGTACAGTTTTTGTCGTTTTGCCGCCACCGACGTTTTGATGTCCCGGTACGCGGCGATGGCTGCGTTAAAAGCCTCGATCTCGTTGCTTTTTGCCACGGGAAGACCGTAATCGCGTGCCGTCGAAGCCATCAGTTGTTGCAGCCCCGCCGCGCCGGCTGACGAGACGGCGTCCCATTCGAAACGTGATTCGCTCCAGATTTTAGCTACTTCCAGCTCGATCAGGAAGGGAACCCTGGAAAGGTAATTTTCCCCGGGATTGGCGCAGGCGTCGACAATGAGGTGAAAATAGTTTTTCATGTCCCGGGATCGAATGACATCCGTGATGTGGGGATAGTCTTTCAGTTCCCTGCTCGGTTTGGAGCCGGTCACGTTTTCAGCGGACGCGGCTCTGGCAGAAGCCTTGAAAAGGCCGATGCCGTCGAGAAGGGAAACGCCGGTCACCGCCGCCGCTCCAGTCATGAACTGTCGTCGTGTCTTGTCCATATTCATCCGAACCGGGCAAACGGCACACCGCGTTTCCCCGGAAGGTATTCGGGATGATCCGCATCGCGGGTCGGGGGGAAACCGCGTGTCGCTTTCGATTTCGCGTTTTCATACATTGCGCGACATCGGCGTACGCTCTATTCGTATGTTTCTCCGGGTGCGAGAGTTCCTTGCCGGTTGCCGACGCCGCCGGCCATAATGCATGTGTTCACATCAATATATACACAAAATCGTTGCAAAGAGAAAGAATGACACTGCCGGGATCAGCGGACTATTTCTTTCAGATCGGTATGGAAGGAAATTCAAAAAAAGGGGGATCCCCGGGCGAAATGATTTGCCTCTTTTAGGTGGGAACGGCGACGCCACTCGAACTGCATGTGTGAGTCTCCGCCTTGCTATTGGGGGAGGGGTGGCATCACTACGCCCGGGAATGAAATTTCCTCAAAAACGGATGAACCGGATTATTTAAAAAAATCTTCGATCATCGGATTGATCCTGTCTGCTTCTTCGTGTTCTATCCAGTGAGAAGAATCCTCGAATTTCACCAGCTTTCCGTCGGTGCAGAACGCCATTGATTCATCGGCCTGTTCGGGAACGATGGCGACGTCCCGCACTCCCCAGAGGACCAGCACAGGTACGCGAACCTTGTAATCAGTGAGACGATCAGGTGGCGCCTGGAGGGCAGCGCGGTACCAGTTAACCATGGAAGTAAAGGCGCCCGGTTGCTTGAACGCTTCCCTGTATTTTTCAAGTTTCTCCGGCGGAAAAGTTCCCGGTTTGCTGGTAGAGACGAGCAGGTCGAGGGGCCATTGATACTCGTTCGCGGCAGCAAAAGTCTCGACGGCGCCGGGTATCTGGAAGTAAAAGACGTACCAGCTTCGTTCCATCTGCTTCTGGTTGCCGAAGAGGTGCTTTCCGAATACGACAGGATGAGGCACATTCATGATCACGAGGCGATTCAGCCTTTCGGGATAGTTCATTGAGAACCACCAGGAGACGGAAGCACCCCAGTCGTGGCCGACGAGGAAAATTCGGTCCCGTCCGTAATGTTCTATAATGCCCAGGGCGTCTTTGGCGGGTTCCTCTATCCGGTAAGGCGCTATTCCTTCCGGCTTGTCGCTCAGGTTATATCCCCGCTGGTCGGGAGCAACCACCAGGTATCCCCTCTTCGAGAAATACTCGATCTGTTTTTCCCAGGCGTACCAGAACTCGGGAAAGCCGTGAAGAAACATCACCATGGGACCGTCAGAAGGACCTGCTTCCATTACATGCAGCGTAATGCCGTTGGTTTCAATAAAACGTTCCCGTAAATCATTCACGATACACGCCTCCTTTCAGGAAAGTAATGTGCGATGTGCCTGAAGAAAAACCTTATTGCCGTCCTTAAAATATTGTTGTCAGCCTCCTGTTTGCCTCCTCGGCTTCAGCCACTATTCGCCTGACAACCTCGGCACAGGGAAGCACCTCGTCGATCAGGCCGACGCCCTGACCTGCCGCCCAGAAGGGAAGATCGGTGTCTCCGTAGATCAATGCGGCCGCGGTTGCGCTGCCGCCTTTCTCGATCGGAACAGGTCCCTGGAATGTCATGAGATCGTTGAAGTCGATGTGTCCTTCTTTTTTGATAAGAACTTCGCGAATTTTATCGCTGAGTATCATTCTCAAAGAGCCGCGGCGCTCGCCGGTAAATCCGGATTGGCCGGTGCCGGGCTGTGAAACCATACCGTGGCGGATGGCGATTGTATCGCCGTCTCTGCTTTCCAGAAGGGCCTGTTTGTACCGTTCATGGGCCGGACATTCTTTCGTGGCGATGAACCGCGTACCCATGTAGACGCCTTCCGCGCCCAGCGCGAGAGCGGCCGCGAGCTGGCTGCCATGTGCGACACCTCCACCCGCGATTACCGGAATTTTGACGGCCCTGACGACCTGGGGAACAAGACAGAACGTGGTGTTCTGGTCGAACCCGCTGTGACCTCCACCATCGGTGCCGGAAACCACGATAGCGTCCACACCGGCCCGTTCCGCGCTCAAGGCGTGAGCGACGGAAGCGCAGGCGTGCACCACTTTCATGCCGGCTTCCTGCAATTGACTGGTATAAACGGCGGCGCTGCCCTGTGAGACGATCGCCACGGGGATTTTCTCCTCCATTCCCACGCGCATGCAACGCTCGCTGAATTCCTTATCCAGACCTCCCGCGCCGACGACGAAATTTACGGCGAAGGGTTTATCGGTAACCTTTCTCACGTCCCGGATCTGCTGCCGAAGTCTTTCTCCCGTTTCTTCCACATCGTTGGTCACAACAAGGCTTCCCGCGTTGGGACCCAGTGTGCCGAGACCGCCGGCGGCGGAAACAGCCGCGACCATTTCTGCGTTGGTAACCCATGCCATGGCGGCGAGAATTACGGGATGTTCTATTCCCAGTAATTCAGTGATCCGTGTTTTCATAATCCCTCCTTAAAAAAGTAAGTGATAGCCGAACAGCTCGAGGCGGCCCAGATCTATAAATCTGAGTATTATTCATGACAGCGCGATGGAACTTCCAATTTTTCGGTTGCATACTTACCTATGAACGGACATATGTCAAGAAAAAATTTAATTAGTCTCATTTTATGATAAGATTCATAACAATATGAAATCAATATGTTTAATATGATTACTGAAAATATGAGAAGAGGGCATTTTGGATAGTTGTGAATATTACTCAATAAAAAAATTCTTGACAGTGATATATTTTTTGTATATCCCTCAACCGTACTTCAGAAAAATCCTTCGATGGAACCAGCCTCTGATCCCGATGCGAAGGGCGCGAAACCATGTTTCGTTTATCAGTCGAAAACAGCGTTACAGGTTACGTATAGGAGAGTGAGAGGAATGGATGCCTCAGAAAAAAACTCAGGATCCTTGAAGCGGCGGAGCAGGTTGTTTCCGATAAGGGGCTCAGTGATGCTACGATTTCTGAAATCGCCGGTGCCGCGGGTCTGGCGGATTCCGTTATTTACCAGTTCTTCAAGGGGAAAGAGGACCTCGTTTTTTCACTTCCCATCAGCCACGAGGAAGATTTTTTCACGTCTCTGAACGAACACCTGAAGGGCATATGGGATACGGAGAGCAGGCTGATGAAAATTCTCTGGTTCTACCTCCGTTATTCCGACACACATCCTCAGTACTCAAAAATACTGTATTTTGATTGCTTCTCCTCGGTTAATTTTTACAGGAGTGCCGGGTACGCGTCGATTCGCCGGTACGCGAGGATTCTCCTGGAATGTCTCGAGCAGGGTGTTCGGGAAGGAAAGTTTTCCCGGGAAGTCGATACGGTCCTGGTGCGCGACATGATACTCGGAATGATGGGATGTGAAATCGTCCAGGCCATTGCTTCAAAGACAATTGATGCCACGGCGGCTGACGTTGAAGACATGATGTCGCTTATTCTGAGTATTCTGAGACCCAGGCCCGAAACGGAAGAAAACAAGGTCGACAAGATACTGGACGCGGCGGAAAAGGTGTTCGCGGAAAAGGGTGTGTACCGGGCACGTGTACTGGATATCGCGAAATTGGCGGGTGTCTCTGAAGGTACCGTCTACGAATATTTCGGAAACAAGGAGGATCTGCTGCTGTCTCTTCCGGACCGGCATTTCCGTCGCTACCAAGAAGGACTCCCGGAAATATTTGAAATCAAGAGCCCGGTTTTAAAACTGCAGCGCTTCATCAAATACTATTTCTCCCTTTTCTTCGAAAAACAGGACTTTCTCAAAGTATTCCTGGTCCAGATACAGCTTACCCGCCGGTTTTACGAAACCAAGCAATTCAATTTTTTTGTCCAGTTTTTCGATATTCTTCAGTCGATCGTGGAAGAGGGCATGGCCGACGGATCGTTCCGTCCCGATGTAAATCCAAGGGTATTCAGGAACATGTTCATAGGTACCTTCAATAATCTGACGCTCCGCTGGTTTATCGTCCACGGCGACCGCCACGAGGACAAGATGCGGAAAATAGAGGAGGTGGCAGCACTGCTCTGTTTGGCGGTAACCGACATCCGCGTAGAATCTGCAATGATTGACAGTACAGAATACGTGCTAGACAGAAAAGGAGGGACTGTATGAAATGCTGACCAATATCATTGTAAACGGCCTTGTTTCCGGAGGCATATACGCCGTTCTCGCCGTAGGTTTTTCTCTGATATTCGGAGTGGCGAAAATTCTGAATATGGCTCACACGGCTTTCTATATGCTTACCGCTTTTCTTGTTTTCGCCTGTACGTCTCTAGGGGGACTTTCACTTCCTGTTGCATTGTTCATAGCCATAGTGGCGACCACGATACTGGGAATGCTGTGTTTCAGGTTTCTCTTCGACCGGATTAAACACCATGAAACAGCGGTCATGATCATATCCGTCGCCGTAGCCCTTCTTCTTCAGGAAATCCTGCTTCTGATTTTCGGTGGTCACTACCGGGGTGTTCCTCCCTTCGCGCGCGGGTTCCTTGAGGTATTCGGCATAAGGCTGGCCTACCAGCAGTTGATCGCCATAGCCGCCACGGGCGTGATTCTCGTCGGACTGTGGATACTCCTCGAGAAAACAAGACTGGGGAACTCCATCCGGGCGGTCGCCCAGGACAGGGAAATCGCGAATCTCATGGGCATTAACGTGAGCCGTATATTTCTCATCGTCATGGGTATTTCCGTCGCCCTGGCGGGGCTTGCCGGCGCCGTCGTAGCGCCCCTTTACGTGGTTGGTCCCACGATGTGGATGCAGCCCCTGACCATCGTCCTGGCCGCGGTAGTGCTCGGCGGTCTCGGAAGCGTCGGCGGGTGTGTTCTGGGGGCGCTGATTCTCGGTTTCGTCGAGACCATCGTCGTCTTTACCATTCCGGCGGGCGCCTTTCTTCAGGGAACGTTCTCCCTCGGAATCATGGTGCTGGTATTGATGGTCCGGCCGGAGGGTCTCTTCGGCGTAGTTTTTGAAGAGGAAAGGCTGTAGCGATGATATACTTCAATCTATTTTTCGGATGGATCAAACAGGAGATATTCGCGATACCCGGACGTGTCATTGCCCTGGTTTTTTTCCTGCTACTCATCGCTCTGCCCCTGGTGACGCAGGATCCTTTTTATCTCCGCGTGTTCACGCTGGCTCTTATTTTTGCCATTTTTGCCGCTAGCTGGGACGTCCTTTCGGGATTCACCGGCCAGCTTAACCTCGGGCATGCCTTGTTTTTCGGCGTGTCGGCCTATACCGCCGGTCTGCTGAATATTCACCTGCAGTACTCTCCCTGGGTCACCATTCCCTGCGGCGCCGTGGTTGCCGTTTCGGTGGGGTTGTTTGCGGGCATCCCCGCACTGAGGCTTCGAGGATTTTACCTGGGGCTGGTTACCCTGACCTTCCCGCTCATCCTTCTGGGAATCCTGTTCGCCTTTCCCAACTTTACCGGAGGAGAGCTGGGCGTGTCCGGGATATCGAGGGTTTCATCGTCTGCCGTGGTCAATTACTATACCGCGATGGTGGTTTTCACGGTATCGGTCATGATTATGTGGAAGTTTACCGATGCGAAAAGCAAGCTGCTTCGAACGGGCATCATACTGCACGCCATCCGCGAGGACGAGATAACGGCCCGGGCTTCGGGAATCAACACGACGTATTACAAGTTCATGGCATTCGCCCTCAGCGGTTTCTTCGCTGGAATCGCGGGCGGGCTTTATGTTCATTACATGCGAATCGCCGGTCCCCAGACACTGGATCTTTTCTTCTCGTTCCAGGCGATTCTGTGGACCATCTTCGGCGGCATCGCCACCATTTACGGTCCCGTGGCGGGTGTCTTTATTCTGTACCCGCTTCTCGAATTTCTCAACCTGACGGCGTGGGGAGAACTACTGCGGCAGATAATCTTTGCGGTGCTTCTGATCGTGGCGCTTATGTTCATGCCGGAAGGAATCACTGTGTGGATACTGGATAAAATCGAGGTGAAATGCCCGCGCTGCAAGGTGGTAAACGTGTTTTACCGCAAGAAATGCCGGGCATGCAGAGCTCCCTTGCATCTGGTGAGGGAATCCGAACACCAATACAATAAAGGGGAGGTGTGAGAAGTGACGTCAATCTATGAAGAAAGACCGTGGCTGCAGCATTACCCGGAAGGCGTGAGTCCCGAAATTACCTTTCCGTCGATGACGCTGGGCGAGGCTTTCGATGAAAGCACTGACAAATGGAGTCGCCGGACGGCAATAATTTTCTACGGCAACAAGATCAGCTACGCTGAACTACGGGACATGGTGGACCGGTTCGCGGCGGCGCTCTCTTCCATGGGCGTGAAGAAAGGGGACAGGCTGGCTCTTCTCATGCTCAATTCGCCGGAATACATTATCAGCTTTTACGCTGCCGCGAAGATAGGCGCCGTAGTTACTCCCATCAGTCCCGTCTATGTTTCGAGCGAAATCAAGCACCAGCTCGAGGATAGCGGGGCGGAGACTATCATCTGTCAGGACATTCTCTACGAGGGCGTTGAGAGAAGCGAGGTTCCTCTCAAGAATATAATTCTTACCAATATCGCCGACTCGCTTCCCAAATTCAAGAAACTCATGGGGAGTAGCATACTCAGGGGCGTGTATCAGAAAATGGCCGCGCCGGCGCCGGAAATTTTTGAAAAGCCGGGCATCATGAAATTTCACGCCGTGATTGCCCAGCACCCGCCGATCCCCCCGCGTGTGGATATAAATCCGGAAGAGGACCTCTTGATGCTTCCCTACACGGGCGGTACCACCGGCCCTCCCAAGGGCGTCATGATCACGCACGCCAACGCGATCGCCAATGTTCACCAGATTCACCAGTTTCTGTCGTTCCTGAAAGAAGGAGAAGAAACCCTGATAGCGTATATGCCCTATTATCACGCCGCGGGGAAAAGCGTCGCCGTTCTCATAGGGATACTCCTGGGGTACACCCAGGTGACGATTACGACGCCTGATCTGGACGATATCATCTCGTCGACCATCAAGTACAAGGCAACTTTTTTCATGGGCGCGCCGACCATGTACGAGATGCTCAAAGATTATGAAAAAACGGACCGTGTGTCGTGGAAGAAGTTGAAAGTAATACTGGCCGGGGCGGATTCACTTCACGACGAGACCGTGCGTGACTGGGAGGAACGAACCGGCACGCGCATCGTTGAAGGCTACGGTATGACTGAAACAACGGCGACGACGCACATGGATCCTCCGGGAGCGGAACGGTATGGATCGATCGGATTTCCCATTCCCGGGACATTGTCCGCCATTCTTGATCCCGATGAGGACAAGTTTCTGCCGCCCGGGGAAATAGGAGAAATCGTGAGCAGCGGGCCCCAGGTGACTCCCTTCGGTTACTGGAAAAGAGCGGATTCCACCCAGGACTGCGAGGCCTTCATTAACGGAAGACGGTGGTGGAGGACGGGCGATCTGGGAAGAATGGAGGAAGACGGTTATTTCTACGTTTATGACAGAAAGCGCGATCTTATCAAATACAAGGGGCTGAGGATCTTCGCGCGCGAGGTGGAAGAGGTGATCAAAACCCATCCGAATGTCAAGGAGGTGGGCATTGTCGGCGTTCCCGATCTGAAGGTGGGGGAATACGTCAAGGCGATCATCGTCCTGGAAGGGGATGCCCGCGGGAAGGTCTCTGAAGCGGACATCATGGAGTTTTGCAAAGACAAGCTGGCTCATTACAAAATTCCGGCCATGATCGAATTCGTCGGGGAAATTCCGAAGACCGATATCGGCAAGGTTTCCAGAAGAGAAATCAGGGACCAGGTTGAGGAGGACTGACATGACGGCGCCTTTCCTGGATGTTCAAAATGTGACAAAGATTTTCGGCGGACTGAAAGCGGTCAACGACGCAAGCTTTCAGCTCGACCGTCATGAAATCGTGGGGCTGATCGGGCCGAACGGCGCCGGCAAATCGACCCTTCTTCGACTTATCACCGGCATTCTGCAACCAACATCGGGCAAGGTGTTTTTCAAGGATCACGATATTACCGGCCAGTCCATATCGAAAACCGTGAACAAGGGGCTGGCATGCACATTCCAAATCGTGAAACCCTTCCGCCAGCTGCCGGTATTGGCCAATGTCATGGTTCCCTGTCTTTCGCAGCGATCGAAACGAAAAGGCGAGTGGGTCAAGACGGTCGAGCTGAGGGCGCGGGACGCGCTCGAGTTCTGCGGTATATCCGATCTTGCCAGGGAACCCGCGTCGGTCCTTTCCCACGGCGACCTGAAACGGCTCGAACTCGCCAGGGCGATAGCCACGGAGCCCGACCTGTTGTTGCTTGATGAACCTTTCGGCGGGCTCAACCCGGCGGAAACCACTCTGGTCGCCAAGTCACTGAAAAGACTCCACAAGGGAGGACGATTCGGCAGACTTCACAGCGAAGGTCCCGCCATGTTGATCGTGGAGCATAAACTGGCGGACCTCATGCCCATCGTCGATCGTGTCATCGTGCTGGCGTTCGGAGAAATCATCGCGAACGGCCTTCCTGAAGAAGTTATCGCCGATGAGAGGGTGATAGAGGCCTACATCGGGAAGGAGGTGAAGGGACTTGAAGCTCGAAGTCAATAAT